>JAGOHT010000198.1 GCA_017996055.1 Alphaproteobacteria bacterium | reverse complement strand
CGCTATTACCGCGAGCAGTTCCGGCTGCTCCTTGCCAATCACCATGTGCCCATCGAGATTGGCGTGAGCGATACACCGATACCAGTGCATTTCGCTTTTCCCGATGGCGTCTATGTCGAAGGCGACCTGATGCCAGAGCGCGTCAATCGCCTCGCCGAACATTTCTATCTGCCGAACCTGGCCGATATGGATGATGCGATTGCAAACGGCACTTCAAAACCGGGGCCAGACGGCACATTACCGCTCAGCCTGTTTTCCGGCCCGCGCTCCGATTATTCCTTACACCGGCTTCGGCATTACACCGGCACGGGGGCGGAGCATTTTCAAAACTTCGTCATCTTGACCAACTATCAGTTTTATGTCGAAGAATTCGTCCGCCTAGCTCAGAACATTTTGCAAAAGACTGATGATCCGGAGCTGCGTCAATATCGCCAACAATACAGCAGTCTTGTGGAGCCGGGTGGCTACACGACCTACAACCAAAATCTTGGTGGCAGCGCGCCACAAGGCGAGCGCACGACGCGCCTGCCGCAGATGCCGGCCTATCATCTCTGCCGTGACGATGCCTGCGGTATTACCATCATCAACATCGGTGTCGGCCCCGCCAACGCTAAGACCATCACCGACCATCTTGCAGTTTTGCGTCCCCATGCTTGGGTCATGCTCGGCCATTGTGCAGGGCTTCGCGAGTCACAGAAGCTCGGCGACTATGTTCTGGCACACGCCTATGTTCGCGAGGACCATGTGCTGGATGCTGACCTGCCTGCATGGGTGCCCGTGCCAGCGCTTGCCGAAATTCAGCGCGCCCTGGAAAGCGCGGTTTCGCAAGTCACCGGCAAAGAGGGGCTGGCGGTCAAAACCCTGATGCGAACAGGCACTGTAGTAACTACGGATAACCGCAACTGGGAATTGCTCGGCTATCGCAATCTTGTCGAACGCTTTAGCCAGAGCCGCGCAATTGCACTTGATATGGAATCCTCCGTGGTTGCGGGCAACGGCTTCCGTTTCCGCGTGCCCTACGGTACGCTGCTGTGCGTTTCCGACAAGCCGTTGCATGGTGAGATCAAGCTGCCCGGCATGGCGAATAAATTCTATCGTCAACAGGTTGACCAGCATTTGCTCATCGGCGTCCGAGCGATGGAGATTCTGCGCGCCCAGGGGCCGGAGTCACTCCACAGCCGCAAGCTGCGTAGCTTTGTCGAAACCGCGTTCCAATAATCAGTATCTGAGCGCGGCTCAAAATACGTCAGAATGTGGCGAATATGCCGGCAGGCGACCACCCGCACGCTGCGTATTTTAATACGTGAGCACCGGAAGCGCAGCATCCTTGCATTTGCAACCCATGATCACGCAAATTACGGCGTGCTTAGACTAATCGACTCTGCTCCACCGCGGCCTTGATAAAGGCGGCGAAGAGTGGATGCGGTGCGAAGGGCTTGGATTTCAGCTCTGGGTGGAACTGCACACCGACAAACCACGGGTGATCTGGGCGTTCGATAATCTCCGGCAACGCACCATCCGGTGACAGGCCGGAGAAGACAACGCCCGCCTTTTCCAGAGAATCACGATAATTGATATTTACTTCATAACGATGTCGATGCCGCTCCATGATGACATCGGCGCCATAAATCCCCTGCGCCTTGCTACCGGGCAGCAAATGGCAAGCATAGGCGCCCAGACGCATAGTGCCCCCAAGATCGCCTTCTTTGGCGCGCTTCTCCAGCTGATTGCCGCGCAACCATTCCGTCATCAGGCCGATGACCGGCTTATCCTGCGGCCCAAATTCAGACGACGACGCATTCTTGATACCGGCACAGTTGCGCGCCGATTCAATCACCGCCATTTGCATACCGAAGCAGATACCAAAATAGGGCACCTTGCGTTCACGCGCGAATTGCGCCGCTCGGATTTTTCCTTCCGTGCCGCGTTCGCCGAAGCCGCCTGGCACCAGAATGCCATGAACTCCTTCCAGCTTATGGATAGTATCAGCGGATTCAAAAATCTCAGATTCCAGCCACTTGAGCTTCACGCGCACATTATTGGCGACGCCCCCATGCAGCAGCGCTTCGCCAAGCGATTTATAGCTATCGAGGAGCGCAGTATATTTGCCAACGATGGCGATGGTCACCTCGCCCTCCGGCTCATGCAGCCTGTGGACAAATTCCTGCCACGACGCAAGGTCAGGCAAAGGCGGATTTTTGATGCCGAAATAATCGAGCACCTGATCGTCAAACCCTTCGGCATGATAGCGCGCGGGCACTTCGTAAATCGAGCTGACATCAAGCGCTGGGATCACGCGTTCTTGCTTCACATTACAGAAGGAGGCGATTTTGCGGCGCTCGCCTTCCGGAATCGGTTGATCCGCACGACAGAGCAATATCTCCGGCTGAATACCAACGCTGAGCAACTCCTTGACCGAGTGCTGTGTCGGCTTGGTCTTGAGCTCGCCCGCCGTCTTGATATAGGGCAGCAGCGTCACATGAACATAGAGCGCGTTTTGCCGCCCCACTTCATTACCAAATTGGCGAATGGCTTCAAGAAACGGCAGGCTCTCGATATCACCGACCGTGCCCCCAATTTCGCAAATAAGGAAATCTTCATCATGCAAATCGGCGCGGATGAAATCTTTAATCGCATCAGTCACATGCGGGATTACCTGGACCGTCGCGCCAAGATAATCGCCGTGCCGCTCTTTAGCGATAACGGTCGAATATATTCTGCCGGTCGTAACATTGTCGCTTTGGCGCGTCGCCACTCCGGTGAAGCGCTCATAATGGCCGAGGTCGAGGTCAGTCTCGGCTCCATCATCGGTGACATAGACCTCACCATGCTGCGTCGGTGACATAGTGCCCGGGTCAACATTGAGATATGGGTCAAGCTTGCGGATGCGAACCTTATAACCGCGCGCCTGCAGCAACGCAGCGAGCGCAGCGGCGGCAATCCCCTTTCCTAATGAGGAAACCACGCCGCCGGTCACAAAAATAAAACGCGTCGTCATCATGCCTCTTGCAAGTCCTCGCCACACAACAGGGCGAGCAGAAAAAATTACTTACCCATCGGCACTTGCGGAATTTGCGGCAGTTCCGGCTTGGGCACATCCGGCACTGGGTTTGGCACCTGCATAATCGGGTTAACCGATGTCGGCGCAAGAGCGTCGGGCGCGGACGATTTCTGCACATCAGAAGGCGTCTGCTGCGGCTTTACCTTTGGATCCGTTGTCGTCCCCGGCGTGTTATTGTTAACTGGCGCTTCCTTGACCGGCAGAGGCGCAATCTGATCGATGAGGTTGGCCGCCCGTGGCGCACCATGATTAGCAAGGATGGTCAGCAGCAGGCTAGTAACGATAAACGACACGGCCAAGATAGCCGTCGTCCGCGTCAGAGCATTGGCGCTGCCTCGTGCCGTGAATAGGCCCCCCATTGTGCCGCCGCCGCCCATCAACCCGCCGCCGTCCTGGGCATTACGCTGAATGAGAATCAGCAGAATCATTGCCACGGCAATAATCAGGTGCACGACCAATAAGACATTTTCCATGGCAAAACCCCACTGCACTCGGCAGAAGCTGCTGCCGAAGCCTTTATTTGTTTACGAACGCATCAGGAAGCCGTAATCCCGCGTTACGGAATGTCTGGGTAGCACGAAGCGGTAGAGCC
>JAGOHT010000043.1 GCA_017996055.1 Alphaproteobacteria bacterium | reverse complement strand
ATCTAGCGCTACGGCCGCACGACCCGGCCAGCGTCGCGAAAATCCGCGCCGTGCTGCGCTACCGACTGCTGGATTACAGCGATGTCTGACACGACCGTGCCACGCCGCCTCATCTATGTCACCGGCATGGCGGGCGCAGGTATGTCGACGCTACTCAAGACCCTCGAAGATTTGGGCTATGAGGCGGTCGATAATCTGCGCACCTCGATGATTCCCTCCCTCGTCACCCAGAGCGCCGCCGATGCGCATGGCGCGGCACGGCCGGTTGCCATCGGCATCGATAGCCGCAATGTCGAGTTCAACGCCGCCGAACTGCTCTTCCAAATCCGGCAGATGCGCGGGCAAAAACATCTCGCGGTATCCCTCGTCTTCCTCGATTGCAGCGATGATGTGCTGTTACGCCGCTTCAGTGAAACGCGCCGCCGCCACCCGCTGGCGCTTGACCGGCCGGTCGTTGACGGTATCCAAGTCGAACGCAGCCTGATGCAGCCCTTGCGCGAACAGGCTGACCTTGCCCTCGACACCTCGCTGCTGTCGCTGCATGAGCTGCGGCGGCTGGCAGTCGGACATTTCCGCTTTGGCCAGCAAAACGGCCTTAATATCTTCGTGACGTCCTTTGCATTCCGGCACGGTGTGCCGCGCGAGGCCGACATGGTCTTTGATGTCCGTTTTCTCGCCAACCCGCATTGGGACACTGCCTTGCGCCCTTTGACCGGTCGCGATGCTGCGGTGGGCGAAGCCATCGCGAAAGACAACGATTTTGCCCCCTTTATGACCGGTTTGGTCAATTTATTGACTCCGCTGCTGCCACGCTATACGCAAGAGGGGAAAAGCTACCTGACCATTGCCATTGGCTGCACCGGTGGCCGCCATCGCTCGGTTTATGTTGCCGAGCAACTGACCAACGCTCTGGCGGCGCAAGGTTATATTGTTGGGGTCAGTCACCGCGATTGTGAACGCGAAACACGCTAAGTTTTTTAGGGAGTTGGTATGATCGGTATCGTTCTGATTACGCATGGACGGTTGGGCACGGAAATGCTCGCGGCGCTTGAACATGTCTGCGGCCCGCAACAACAGGCGATGGCGATTGGCATTGGCCCCGAAGACGATATGGATAAGCGCCGTGCTGATTTGCTCGCTGCCATTGCAGCTTGCGAGAAGGGCAAGGGAGTCGTGGTGCTCACCGATATGTTCGGCGGTACGCCCAGCAATCTCGCCATCTCGGCGCTTGGCCGCGCCAAGGTCGAGGTCATCGCTGGCGTCAATCTGCCAATGCTAATCAAGCTCGCCTCAGTGCGCGGCAGCAAGAATCTGGCAACCGCCATCACCGAAGCGCAGGAGGCCGGTCGCAAATATATCAACGTCGCCTCGGCGCTGCTCAATGGCTAGCGGGACAGAGACCGGAGTCTCGGCAACCGTGAGTGCGGATTCGGGCGCATTATGCGAAATGGTCACCGTTTGCAATCAGCGCGGCCTCCATGCCCGCGCCGCCGCCAAATTTGTCAAAATCGCCCTGCCTTACACGGCTGAGATTGAGGTCGTCAAAGGCGAGGTGCGTGTGTCAGGCCGTTCGATTATGGGCCTGATGATGCTCGCCGCTGGTCGCGGCACGGTGCTGAAAATCTGCGCCAAAGGCAGCAACGATGCTGCGGCCGCGGTCACGGAACTCGCTGACCTGGTCAAACGAGGCTTTGATGAAACCTGAGACGCTGATTTTAAGCGGCATCGGCGTCGCCCCCGGCATCGCCATCGGCCCGGCTTTCATCGTCGGCTGCACAGGGCTGCACGCACCCGAATACAGCATCGCCGCCAGCCAGATCGAAGACGAACTCAGCCGCTTCAATCACGCAGCGGAACAAGCACGCCGCCAAATCCGGCAATTGCAGAACCGCACCGACAATCTGCCGGCAAGCGCCGCCGAAGAAATTCGCATTCTGCTCGAAGCGCATCATGCCATGCTCGCGGGCTCGCGCCTGGTGCGCGGAGTCGAGACACTCATCCGTACCGCCAAAATCAATGCCGAAGCCGCCATCGAGCGGCAGATTGCTGAAATCAGCGCCGGTTTTGCCAGCATGGAGGATAGCTACCTCGCCGCCCGCATGGCCGATGTGCGCGAGGTTGGACAGCGGCTGCTGCGCCATCTGATGCAGCAGCACTACCACCCCTTCGCCAGCGCGCCGGATGGCAGTATTCTGCTCGCCGAGGAGATTACCCCCGCCGATACGGCGCTGATGGATCCCAAGAAAATCGCTGGCTTTGCCGCCGTTCTGGGCGGTGCCGAAGGCCATGCCGCCATCATGGCGCGCGCACTGGGCTTGCCCGCCGTACTCGGCGTCGCGGCTCTGGCGCAGGATATCGCGCCGCATGACTTGCTCATCCTCGATGGCGACAAGGGCGAGATTATCGTCCGGCCGCAACCGGCACAATTACGCCAAGCGAAGCAGCGGCTGCAAAAACAACTGGTGGAGCGTGGCAAGCTGCGCGCGCTGCGCCGCCTCGCACCGGTGACCCGCGATGGCGCTGCGATTTTGCTGCAGGCCAATCTGGAAATGCCGCGCGAGCTGGAAACTGCGCTCGATGCCGGAGCGCAAGGCATTGGCCTGCTCCGTACCGAATTCATGTTTATGAATCGCAGCGATCTGCCCGACGAAGACGAACAGTATGAGATGCTGCGCGGCCTTGTTGATGGTCTGAAGGGCAAATCCATCACAATTCGCACTCTTGATGTCGGCGGCGAGAAGCTGGCGGGCGCGCTGGGACAAGTGGGCGCGGGTAGTGCCAACCCTGCCCTCGGCCTACGCGCTATCCGTCTCGGCCTCAAAATGCCGAAATTGCTGGAAACCCAGCTTGCTGCCATTTTGCGCGCAGCCGCGCATGGGCCAGTGAAAATCCTGATACCGATGATTTCGTCCGTCGGACAAATGCAGCAAGTGCGGACCATCCTGCATCAAGTTGCCAAGCGCTTGCAGCGGCGTGGCGTAAAACTGCCGGATGAGATGCCCCCGCTAGGCTCGATGATTGAGATTCCCGGTGCAGCGCTCGCCGCCGACGCGCTGGCGCAGGTCAGCGACTTCTTCGCCATCGGCTCCAACGATTTGACGCAATATACCCTCGCCATCGACCGCGGCGATGAGCAGGTGGCCGAACTTTATAATCCGCTCCATCCGGCGGTGTTGCGGCTTATTCAATTCACGGTCGTCGCGGCGCTGCGCGCCCGTATTCCGGTTAGCCTGTGCGGTGAAATGGCGGGCGACCATAATTACACGGCGCTTTTGGTCGGCCTTGGCCTACGTGAGCTTTCAATGTCGCCCGCGCGCCTGCCACTGGTGAAGCAGGAGATCCGCAGCCTGGAACTCGTCGCCGCCAATGGCCTCGCTGAGCGCATCATGGCGCAGAGCGACGAGGCTCAGATTGAACGCTTACTAAAAGATTTTGCCGCCTTCAGCGTCGAAGACCAGGCACGGCGCTAGAGCCGACGGAAAAAGCCCTCTATTCCGAAAGTTATGAAAATCAGTTCTTACAAATTTTTATAGCTTGAGGTGGCGCCCAGCTATACGCCTCTTGAGCACTTTTAGGCAACCAGACTGGAAACCTGCACCCGCTGGCTGAGGGCTCTTATTTTCCGCGTGACGACATAATGCGTCCTTCACACATTTTGTCGTCATGAGGTGAGCCGTTGAGGCTACGCGAGCTTTTGCGATCGTACGCAAGCAGGCCGAAGGTCTGCGCCTTCCGCCTGATGACTAAGAACTTACATGCGGATAATACATTTCCACGACGCGGTCTTGCAGCCAGACACGCGGCCGACGATGGAGCAGGCTGCATTCAGACGCTCCTTCTTTGACCCGCTGCACGCCAATGATACGTCCTAAATGCCCACGCGCTATCGTTTCAACCTGTGCAGTGTTCGTCGCAATCATCCGCGTATAGTCGAAGCGCGGTCCCAGCAAATCACGCGCGGCAAGCACGAGTTTAGTCTTCATGCTCGTGCTGTTGGCACCTTTCGCCTGTTGCGCCATCATGGCGCGAGTTCTGTCCCGCAGCACGAAGGGTTCGCGCAGAAACTCCGTTTCACTACCAGTCAATGTGCCGATGAGTCGGCTGCGATCGGCATCGGAGTGCCATACACCCGTCGGCGCGCCGAACTGTGCGGATTCGAAACGTAACTCGACATCAACTTTCGCTACGCCGAAGGTCGCTTTAATTTTTTCGCGGCGACGTGTGATATGCTGCAATAGCGGGTGAGCTGGTGTCGCAGACTTCCGGGCAAAATCCTTCCAGAAATCGCCCATGAGCAGAAAATGCGTATCGCCGCGCGAATGGTTGACGGAGTAGTTCCGTTGACCATCAACCACACGTGGCTGCCCCGCAGATTCTGCCAGCACCGGAAAAAACCCTTTTTCGTTAAAGGATAGCTTTATCGCATTACTGGTGGAACTCTCCGGATACGTGTGCTGCGCCAAGAGCGGCTTGAACAGCTGAAAACAACTGGCCTGCCAGGTCTTGAGCGCGAAGAACTGTCGCACTGCGGGGTCAAGCGAAGTCGTCCATAGAGCGAGGTTGAGGCTGCGATCAGAATCCGGCGCTGTCAGCACCGACGCCTGGTCTGAAACGGCGACACGGTCGCGCACCGTATAGGCGTGGGGCGCCTTAACGGCAGCAAAAGGGTTTGGTGGCGTATGCATCGGCAACCTGCAGAATAACTTAATAAAAATCCATTCTTGGATGTCCCCAGGCAATTTAATGCGGAAAGCTGCAAGTAAAGAGCGGAATCGCGTGCCAAAGATTGCGCGCTTCGGAGGGATTTGTTACAAGCGCAGCCTGTTTACCATTTGGAGAAAATCATGGCTCAGGCGGCGACCCAACAAAATTTCAATGATTTCAAAGTCAAGGATATGAGTCTCGCGGCCTGGGGACGGAAAGAAATCAGCCTCGCCGAAACCGAAATGCCCGGCCTGATGGCGGTGCGTGAGGAATATAAGGGCAAGCTGCCGCTCAAAGGTGCGCGTATCACCGGCTGTCTGCATATGACGATTCAGACCGCCGTACTAATTGAAACGCTGACCGCCCTAGGCGCCGATGTCCGTTGGTCGAGCTGCAATATTTTCTCGACTCAGGATCACGCCGCCGCCGCCATTGCTGCCGCGGGCATTCCCGTCTTCGCTTGGAAGGGCATGAACGAGGAAGAATACTGGGAGTGCATTGAGCAGACCATCAAGGGGCCGAATGGCTGGACGCCGAACATGCTGCTCGATGATGGCAGCGACCTGACCCTGCGGATGCACGAGAAATATCCGGAACTCCTCAAGGATGTACGCGGCGTTTCGGAAGAAACCACCACCGGCGTGCACCGCCTCGCCGTCATGGCGAAGCAAGGCAAATTGCTCATCCCCGCCTTCAACGTCAATGACAGCGTGACGAAGTCGAAGTTTGACAATCTCTATGGCTGCCGTGAAAGTTTGGTCGACGGCATCCGCCGCGCTACCGACGTGATGATGGCGGGCAAGATCGCCGTGGTTTGCGGCTATGGCGATGTCGGCAAGGGTTCCGCCGCCAGCCTGCGCTCCGCCGGGGCGCGCGTTATGGTCACTGAGATTGACCCCATTAACGCGCTGCAAGCGGCGATGGAAGGCTATCCGGTTGTTACGATGGAAGACGTCGCAGACCAGGCCGATATTTACGTCACCACCACTGGTAATGCCGATGTCATCACGCTTGAGCATATGCGCAAGATGAAAGACCGCGCCATCGTCTGCAATATCGGCCACTTCGATACCGAAATTCAGATTGAAGCGCTGCAGAACTTCAAGTGGGATGAGATTAAGCCGCAGGTTGACGAGGTCACCTTCCCCGATGGCAAGCGCCTCATCGTTCTTGCCAAGGGGCGTCTGGTCAATCTCGGTTGCGCGATGGGTCACCCCAGCTTCGTGATGAGTGCCTCCTTCACCAATCAGGTGATGGCGCAGCTCGAACTCTGGCAGAATCCTGGCAAATATCAGAAGCAGCTTTATGTATTGCCGAAGCACCTCGATGAAAAAGTCGCGCGGCTCCACCTCGCCAAGCTCGGCGCGAAACTGACTGTCCTGACGCCGAAGCAGGCTGATTATATCGGCGTCGATGTCGCCGGACCTTTCAAGCCGGACACTTACCGGTATTAAGCGGGTATGGATTTTCCTATTCCTACCGTAGCGTTGGTGGCTCTGCCGCCAACGCTACGGCAGAGCGTGACGCAAGCTTACGCGACAGCACAGGCGCAACCGCGCCCGTTCTTGTTGCATACCATTGGTGTGCCGGGCGCGGGCAAATCCAGCCTGGTGCGGGCGCTGAGCGCAGCGCTTGACCCGTTACCGCATCACTGTGTCAGCTTCGATTCGCTGATGCACGCTATCCCGGCCTACCGCTCACGTTCGCGCGGCGATGCCGAGGAGGCGTTTAAAGCCTTCGAACTGCCCGCACGCGAAGCGGGCTATGTTTTGCTGCGCGAATTGCTGACGCGGCGCGCGCACATACTTTTCGACCATAGCGGCGCGAACCCCGACCATCGCGATATCCTGTGCTATGCCAAGCAGCAGGGCTATGCCGTCATGGTCGTGCGCGTCGGTGTCGCGGAGACGCAGGCACAGCGTCGCCTCGCCGAAAGGCAGCTGAAGGATGGCCGCCACACCCCGCCCGCTTATGTCGCCGAAAGGCAAGCGCTGCTGCAAACGCTGCTGCCCGCCTACCGACACAGTGCCGATTCTTATCTCGAACTGCAGAATGACGATCTGCCCGCCGAAGACCGTGCGCTCTGGTTCGCGATGACGGCAGCGAAACTCAGCGATGCGGTACATGAAGTGCTTGCCCCCAAGGCCCGTGCCGCTACCGCCTAACCTTTTTCTCACCTGGAGATTGCCATGCGCCCCTCAAACCGCCGACCCAACACCCTACGCAACATTAGCCTGACGCCTGGCTTCGCCAAACATGCCGAAGGGTCATGCCTGGTGAAATTCGGCGACACCCATGTGCTCTGCACTGCGAGCGTGGACGAAAAAGTGCCGCCCTTCCTGCGCGGCACCGGCCTCGGCTGGGTCACTGCCGAATATGGCATGTTACCGCGCGCCACACATGAACGCATGGACAGGGAAGCGGCCAAGGGCAAACAGAGCGGCCGCACGCAGGAAATTCAGCGCCTCATTGGCCGCGCGCTGCGCGCCATTACTGACCGCAGCAAAATGCCGGAGATTCAAATCAAGCTCGATTGCGATGTCATCCAGGCCGATGGCGGCACCCGCACTGCTGCCATCACCGGTGGCTATGTCGCGCTAGCCCTGGCCTGCAAAACCCTGCTGCTGAATGGGCGGCTGAAGCAATGGCCGCTGACCGACAGCGTCGCCGCCATTTCCTGCGGCCTCTATAAAGGCATGCCGGTGCTCGACTTGGATTATGCTGAAGATTCCGACGCAGAGGTCGATGCCAATTTCGTCATCACTGGCACGGGCGGCATTGTTGAAATTCAGGGCACGGCGGAGCAAAAGCCCTTCTCACCAGAACAGTTCCAGCAACTGCTGGGCTTAGCGCAAGACGGTATTGCGGAGCTGTCGCAGCTGCAAAGGGCAATTCTTGAGGACAGATAAATGGCAGCAATTTTCAGTGCTGTTTGTGCCTGCTGCGGCAAGCGGTTCGAAGGCTCACCGAGTTACGCTTTCGACGAACCCTTTCACTATCTTTGCTTGAGCCCCGAAGAGCAGCAAACGCGCTGCGAACTCAATAGCGATTTTTGTATTATTCGCCATGATGGGCAGACGGACTACTTCATACGCGTCTGCCTGGAACTTCCCATCAATAATCTGCAAGAGCCTTTTCTCTGGGGCGTATGGGTATCAATCAGTGAGAAAAATTTCAATTACTATGCTGAGACTTGCGATACGCCCGATGAAGCAGACTCCTATTTTGGCTGGCTTTGTAACGAAATACCCGGTTACTCCGGGACAACCAAGCTGAAGGTTCTATCGCACCCGCGTCGGAACAAACAACGACCGTGGATTGAAATTGAGCCAAGTGATCACCCGCTTTACCATGACTGGAAATGCGGAATCTCTGAAGAACAAGCCAGAGTAATGATACTGAAGCTGATGCATCGGAATGAGACATGATCTCTTCTACGGTCATACCGCTAGCCATCTATATCCATTGGCCATTTTGCCTCAGCAAATGCCCTTATTGCGATTTTAATTCCCATGTGCGCGAGCGGATTGAGCAGGATGCGTGGCGCGAAGGCTTGCTTCGCGAATTAAAGCATTATGCTGCGCTGTTGCCTGATCGGCTCATCACCTCCATCTTCTTCGGTGGCGGCACACCATCGCTTATGCCGACCGCGACTGTCGCCGCACTCATCCGCGCGGTGCGCGACCAATGGGCGACCACGGACGATTGCGAAATCACGCTGGAAGCCAACCCGACCTCGGTGGAGGCTGAAAATTTCGCCGCGCTGCGGGAAGCAGGCGTCAACCGCGTCTCGCTCGGCATACAAAGCCTGCAGGATGAAGCTTTGCGTTTTCTCGGTCGCCAGCACAGCGCCGGGCAGGCGTTGGCGGCGCTGCAACTGGCAGCGCAGACCTTCCCGCGTTTTTCCTTTGACCTCATTTATGCCCGCGCTGGACAAACGTCGGAGGCTTGGGCAACCGAGTTAAAAACCGCGCTTAGCTATGCGCGCGGCCACCTCTCGCTCTATCAGTTGACGATTGAGGAGAACACTCAGTTTCACACCCGCGCCGGTCGTGGCGAGCATCTTGCCAGCGATAGCGAATCTGCCGCCGCGCTCTATGAGCAAACGCAAATACTAATGCAGGCCGCCGGACTGCCCGCCTATGAAATTTCCAACCATGCCGCGGCGGGCCAAGAGTCGCGGCACAATCTGGCCTACTGGCACTATGATGATTATATCGGCATCGGTGCAGGCGCACATGGGCGCTATGTTGATAGTAAGGGCGTGCGTACCGCGACGGTCGGAAAAAAAGTGCCGGAAGCCTGGCTGCAGCAAGTGCGGCAGCAGGAGCATGGGCTGGTCGAGAGCAGCACCATTGATGCTGCCACGGCACGGCGCGAGGCGCTGATGATGGGGCTGCGCCTCACCACCGGCATTGACCGCGCTGGCTGGCTGGCCAAGTTCGGCCAAGATGTCTCTATAGATTTGGCGCCAGAGCGAATTGCCCGCCTCAATGATGAAGGCTTGCTGCAATGCACCGCGACGCATTTTGTTGCCACAGCTGCTGGGCGCACGCGACTCAATGCGCTCTTGCGCTATTTGCTGGGATAAGTGAAGCTTGGCTAACGCCATCCAAGACACAAAGGACGCCGCATGACCCGCTTCCTCCCGCTCACGGCGCTTTTGCTCGCGCTGACCACCCCCGCGCTCGCCGAAACATTGAAACTTGGCGCCCGCATTGGCGCGGAGCCACCGGCCGCGACATCGCAAGCCACCACGCCCCAATCGAAACCACAGGCCGCCCCCAACAAACCGAACGCGGCACAATCCGCCTTGCTGGATGCCGCGATGAAAGCGGTGGAAGGCAATCTGGCGCTGATGAACGGCGATACGGAAGCAGGCAACAAAGCGCTCAGCGAAGCCGTGGCCGGATATGACGCCGTGCTCAAGACAGAGCCTGACAACACGCGCGCGTTGAGCGGTCGAGGCATGACGCGCAACCTCCTGCAGGACGACAGCGGCAATTCCGATTTAGAACGCGTCGTCGCGCTCGCAGATGCCACCATCGCCAAAGACGGTAAAAATGCCGA
Source organism: Alphaproteobacteria bacterium (assembly GCA_017996055.1). GTDB lineage: Bacteria > Pseudomonadota > Alphaproteobacteria > UBA9219 > RFNS01 > JAGOHT01. Next base: position 3,851 of record JAGOHT010000043.1, on the reverse strand, counting down.
GGCCTTTCATGAGCGCGCCGCCGCCTATCGCGCACTCGATAACTACACCGCCGCGCGCAAGGATTACCAGACCGCAATTGCGATGAAGCCGGAGCGCAGCAACTGGCCGCTCGATCTCCGCGCCATGGAGGCGGAAGTCAAGCTGCACGAAGCGCTAAGTAAATCTGAAGAATAACGGAAGCTTAGCACTTTACGCGCGGCAGGACTTACCATAAAAAGAAGTTGGCGTGGGGGGAGGCCCACGCCAACCAGGGAAAATATTACGTCTTTGTATTGCTTTATTTTTATAAGTTCGGTCGCCCTAACCAGGGGCTGCCGTATCACCGTGTCAACCAGCGAAGCGGATAATTGCTTCGCACTCACTTACGCAACTTGGACTGCCCATAGCCGTGACCGGCTTTTGGGGTGCTCTCGACAAACCGCCGTTTGAATATTGCGCTTCGTCTTCGTTCATGAGTAAGCCATGAAAGAAACGATTTGCAAAATATAATATTTGAATGATATTGATATGCTATGAATATCAATGCCGTTGATTTGCGTCAGTTGCGCTACTTTGTGGCGGTGGCCGAGGAACTGCATTTTGGCCGTGCTGCCAAGCGCCTGCACATGTCACAACCACCCCTAAGCCAGCAAATTATGGCGATGGAAGAGCATCTCGGCATCGTGCTGTTCAAGCGCACCAACCGTCATGTCGCGCTCACACCTGCCGGCCAATATCTGCTTCGCGCCGCGCGGAATCTTCTGCGAGACGCCAAACACATCACCGATTACACCCGCATGGTGGCGCAGGGTGTTATTGGTAAGGTGAGCGTCGGGGTCCATCTCTCCGCTCCGCTTTACCCCTTTGTCGGGCAATTGCTGGAAAGTTTCCGCCGCCAGCATCCGCAAATCCGGCTTGAGCTGGTCATGCACGAGCGGCCGGATTTGCAGCAGCTTGTCGATATCGAAAGCGCGGCGCTTGATGTCGCCCTGGTCTGGCTCGGCCGCGCACACCAAAGCATCGATTTACGTCGCTTTGATTTAGCGCACAGCCCCATGCGGGTCTTTCTGCCGACCGACCACAAGCTAGCAAAACAAAAACGCGTCCTCATCAGCGATCTCGCGACCGAGCCAATGATAGCGCCGCCGCGCAATTCCGGTTCGCAGCTATACGAAGTCCTGATTCAGCAATTCAGCGCTTCGGGCTTTGAACCCAACCTAGCCTATGAAGGCGTCTCCATGCCCCTGATGCTCAGCATGGTGACCGCGGGGCAAGGCATCGCCCTTCTCCCTGATTTCCTGACGCGGCTCGATGTCCCAGGCGTGGCAGTTCGCCCACTTGGCAACGCAACGCGACAGCCGCCGCAACTGACACTCAACCTCGTCGCACACAGGCAACAGACTGATAGTGCGCATGAGCTCTTCATCGAACATGCCGTGCGCTTTGCGGAGGGAGCGAAGGCGTGACCCACTCCTTGCCGTAAACGCCACGCTTTGCTAGGGTCGCGCCACCATTTCACCGAGGAGCTGGGTCATGCTTTTTAATTCCGTTGGCTGGTTTGAAATTTATGTGCGCGACATGCCGCGTGCCAAAAAGTTCTATGAGGCTGTCTTTGGCGTGACGCTGGCCAAGCTTGATAATCCGCTCGAAAGTCCCGTCGAGCTCTGGGCTTTCCCGATGGAAAAAGATGCTTATGGCGCGCCGGGTGCGCTCGTAAAGATGGAGGGCTGCCCTTCCGGCCCTGGCGGTACGCTGGTTTATTTCAGTTGCACCGACTGCGCGATCGAAGCGGCTAAAGCAGCGGCCAGTGGCGGCAATGTCTTCAAAGAGAAATTTGCCATCGGTCAATATGGTTTCATCGCGCTGGTGAACGATACCGAAGGCAATCTCATCGGCTTGCATTCCATGCAATAACGCCCGATGCAAAAGGCGGCGATAACACAACTTTTTGAGACCCTGGCGGCGTCGAACCCTGAGCCGCAAACTGAGCTGCACTACACCAGCTCTTATACTTTGCTCGTCGCTGTGGTGCTTTCGGCACAGGCGACCGATGCCAGTGTCAATAAAGCCACCGCCACTCTCTTTAAAGCTGCCGACACACCCGACAAAATGTTGCACCTCGGCGAAGCTGGGCTAAAGCAGCATATCAAGACCATTGGCCTCTTCAACAGCAAAGCGCGCAATATCATCGCGCTATCGGAAAAGCTGCTGGCCTATCATGACGGCACCGTGCCAGCCGATCAGGCGGCACTTGAAGCGCTCCCTGGCGTCGGGCGCAAAACGGCCAATGTCGTGCGCAGCGTCATCTTTGGGGCAGAGACCATCGCCGTCGATACGCATGTCTTCCGCGTCGCCAATCGCACCGGCTTAGCACCAGGCGTAACACCGCTGGCGGTCGAAGAAAAACTATTGCGCGTTGTGCCGCCCGCTTACCGCAAACATGCGCATCATTGGCTTATTCTACATGGGCGCTATGTCTGCACCGCGCGCAGCCCCAAATGTGCGGCCTGCACTGTCAGAACCCTTTGCCGCTATAAAGACAAGACCTGAACCACGCGCCGCTGAGGGCTAATTAATGCTCTAGCTGATATCTGCAAGGCGCTGTGCCCAAGCAGGCGACCCAGTGATCAATGCGCTACGCCCGACCACCGCTTCATGGCTCATCTTGATGTGGAGACTACGTGCCGGAAGAAAACGCGCGGCGCGTTCCGGCCATTCGACCAACGTGATCGCATTCACACAATCTTCTTCAAAACCCAGCTCCAGCACTTCGTCGGGCTGCCGCAGCCGATACCAGTCATAATGCGCCAGCGTTATCTTGTTTGGCGCGTTATAGTGTTGCACCAGCGTAAAGGTCGGGCTCGGCACCGGTATCTCCGCCCGCATCAGGCACTGCACCAGGCTACGCACCAAAGTCGTCTTACCACTGCCCAAGTCGCCGGAGAGCGCGACGACGTCTCCGATTTTGAGTCTGCCCGCCAACCTTTGCCCTAAAGCTTGCGTTGCCGCCTCGTCTGGCAGAGCTATCGTGCGCGGCCAGCCATCAATGGTGTCGGCTGCTCAGCGGGCGGATCGATAGGCAAGATGCAAGTTATCTGCGTACCCTGATTAATGGCGCTATTGATGCTGATGCTGCCGCCATGCAGTGCGATGAAACTCTTGACTAGCGACAGGCCGAGCCCGACGCCGCTCTGCCGCGCCTGACTATTGCTGCGTTCAAATTTGTTCCAGATGCGATTCTGGTCATGCATCGGAATGCCGATGCCGGTATCGATGACGCTGAGATGAATCGATTCCGGCAAACGCCGCGCTTGTAAGGTGATATGCCCACCCGGTGGCGTATATTGAATGGCGTTACTGACCAGATTGAACAGCACCTGTTTGATGCGCTTGTCATCGACGGTGAAGCTGCCGATACCCTCTGGCGCATCGACCGTCAAATCCAGCTGCTGCTGGCGCGACCATTCGCCCATCATGCCAACGACAGCTTGCAGCAGCGGCACCACCTCGGTGCGCCGTCGGTTGAGCGCCAACCGACCGGCATCGACCATCGCCAGATCAATCACATCATCAATCAGCAGCTTGAGCCGTTTGCTCGATTCCATAATCGTCTTGGCATATTCCAGCTGCCGTTCATTGAGGGTGCCGAAATACTGGTTCGCCAGAATTTCCGCAAAGCCCATGATGGTGTTGAGCGGCGTGCGCAACTGATAGGAAACATTGGCGACGAATTCCGACTTCAGTCGGTCTGCCGTTGCCAAAGCCGCATTGCTCTCACGCAGCGCCTGCTCGACCTTCAGCGTATCGGTGATATCCACATAGCTGTTCAGCATCGCGCCATCAGGCAACGGAACGGTATTATAGCTGATGA
>JAGOHT010000197.1 GCA_017996055.1 Alphaproteobacteria bacterium | reverse complement strand
AGAGAAGGCCGCAGCGCAAGAGGTGCAAGCTGAACCTGGCCCTGAGAAAAGCATGATGGCGAGAGACAGGGACAAAGCGCCATTTCGAGCAATTTGACGCATGGACACGGCTCCGATGTGGTGAGGCATGTTCGCTTCCCCCAAGACTTGGTTCAATGCTCTGATTTGTAACATATTCGCGTAAAAAATCCAATTCCGTCTTTGCCCACAATTGGCTAAAACACCAAACACCCTAAAACTGGTAACTTCAAATGACGCCTGGGCTAGAATCCTAGCTTCGCCAGCTCAACCCGCGCCCGCAGCTCAATATCGTCAAGAATCGCCGCCAGCCGGGGGTCACCTACATCGCCACGACGGTTGCTAACCAACTGCGCCAGCTGAAGCAATTGGTCTTTACCGACACTACCGGTGAGTAGACCGATCCGGATCATCTCCAGCCGGTCGAGCAAATCGGCCGCGCGGGAGCGGCCGCGCTTGCGTCGAGCCAAAGCGTCATCAACCTCTTGCAAACCAACAATCTGGCTGATGGCGCCGAGATTGCCGACGCCCCCCGTCGCCAGCACCGCCTCTTGCTCCGATGAGCCATCTAAGTGTTTGACAAAAGACGCGGAGCTTGCCCCCCCGGTCTTGACCGGACGGCGAACTTCGCGCGCTGCCTGCGGCCCGCGGATTGTGCCTGGTCCATCAACTTTCTCGATCAAAATCTATCCTTATCCCGCTACATGACGGGGCATAAAAAACTATTTCACAGTCTGCCACATCATGAGACGGGACGGTGAAGGATTTGTTAGCGATAACGCATGCGATCAACTACACCATTGCCAATATGGCGCTCTCTGAAGGATGGGGTAATTTCTGCCGCTACCCACACAAGTATCGGCAAGTTCGGTGATATCTGTCCAGCTAGAATGTCGCTCTTGCAGGCATGACAAACAAAAACTTATTACAAACCATAAACTTAGAGCATAAAACCGGTTTGGCACGGCTTTCGCATAAGAAACTGCGGAGGACGAAGCAACCCGATGGATACGCCCAATCATTTTAGCAATTTATCAAGCTCACCCCGCCAACCGGCGGCGAAGTTTCGCCGCGCCCGCCGGTCTCCCCGCCTCGCGGCGCGTGGGCTATTCGTTGGGTTGCTTCTGATCTCCACCCTCTTCCCGCTGACTGCGGAAGCCGCAAGGCTGAAAGATATCGTCGATATCGAAGGTGTACGCGACAATATGCTGGTCGGCTATGGTCTGGTCGTCGGCCTCAATGGCAGCGGCGACAGCCTGACCAACGCCCCCTTTACCGGCAAGAGCCTCGTCGGCATGTTAGAGCGCCTGGGGGTCAATACCCGCGGCGACAATATGAAGACCAAGAATGTCGCCGCCGTCATGGTTACCGCGACGTTACCCCCATTCGCCGCCCAGGGCAGCAAAATTGATATCAGCGTCTCGACCCTTGGTGATGCCAAAAGCCTACAGGGTGGCATGTTGTTAGTGACGCCACTGCTTGGCGCGGATGGTGAGGTTTACGCTGTGGCACAGGGCGCCGTCTCAGTCGGCGGTTTTTCGGCAGAAGGCGCTGGGCAAAGCGTCACCAAAGGAGTGCCGACCTCTGGCCGCATTGCCAGCGGCGCGATTGTCGAACGTGAGATTGATTTCCGTCTCGGCGCGATGGATCAGCTCAAGCTCTCGCTCAAGAATCCAGACTTTACCACGGCGCAGCGCATCGCCGATGTCATTAACAAAAACGCGAAGGACACCACTGCCGCGGCGCTTGACTCCAAGACCATCAAGCTCAGCCTGCCAGTAGGAGCGCGCGAGAATATCGTCGGCTATCTTACCAAGATTGAGCAGCTGCAGGTCACGCCCGACCAGGTCGCCAAGGTGGTGATTGATGACCAGTCCGGCGTCATAGTCATGGGTGAAAATGTCCGTATCAACACGGTGGCCATTGCCCAGGGCAATCTGACCATCCGTATCACCGAGACACCACAGGTTTCGCAGCCCACGCCTTTCAGCCAGGGCGGCACGACGGCGACGGTGCCGCGCACCAACATTGACGTGAACGAAGGTGGCGAGAAACGCATGGCGGTGTTTGCGAGCGGTGTCAGCCTGCAGGAACTGGTGCAGAGCCTGAATGCCCTCGGCGTCGGCCCGCGCGATATGATTACCATCCTCCAGTCCATCAAAGCCGCCGGCGCGCTGCAAGCCGACTTGGAGGTCATCTGATGCAGATAGCCCCGCTTAGCGCCGCCGACCGGATGACCAAGGCCACGCAGGCCGCCCAGGAATTTGAGGCGATGTTTGCGACGCAAATGCTCGCGCCCGTGATGGAGAGCGTCGATGTCGATGAAAATTTCGGCGGCGGCCATGGCGAGGAAGTGTTTCGCAGCATGTTGGTGCAGGAATATGGCAAGAGCATCGCGGCGAGCAACAGCCTCGGCCTCGCAGCGACCATTCGTCAGGAAATGCTGAAACTGCAGGAGATGCCCCGATGACACCGCAAATAACCACCGCAACGAGCACCGCCCCCTCCCCCGCTGAAGAGCTGCAACTGCTCCGGCTGATGGGCGACCTCGTCACGCTGCTGGAGCGTGAGATTATCGTCGTCGAAGAACGGCTCACCGAAGAATTGCCCGATCTGGTATCGCGCAAGCAACGGCTGCTTGTCGATTATCAGGCAGAATTAAAGGCCGCGACACAACAACCCGAATGGCTCGCCAAGCTGCCGGTGCCGCAAAAGAGCCGCCTGCGGCAGCTTGGTGAGACCCTGCAAGATGTCAGCGCCCGCAACGCGCGTGTCCTGAAGGCGGCAGCGACGGCAACCCAGCGTCTGCTGCATGGTATCATGACCAGCGTGCGCGAAGAGCGATGTACGCGTCCGGGTTACGATCATCTAGTCAACCCCGTTAGCGGACAGACGCAGACCCAATCGGTGATTTTCAAGACCACAGCTTAGGCGGAGCTTCATATGGCAGAAACACAGGTTACGCAAAAGCTGAACAACAATCCGTTCACCACGCCCGCGCTGTTCCGTACGGATAGCGCCAATACCAGCGGGCAAAACGGCTTTGTCACCATGCTGCAAGCTCTGGATACCACGCTGACCGCAGCGACGCAGCCGCAACCACTTGCGCTCGAACCGACCGCCAGCCATCCAGCACCCAAGCAGCAGACTGACAATAACGCGGACGACAATGCCGCCGAACCTCCACCCACAGAGGGTCATACAGCGGATGATCATGCGCATACGCCACGGCAACATGAAGTTGCTGGAAAAAACGCGAAGCATGTCGAGCATGAGTGCCATCAATCAGAAGAAAAAGCCAAAACGCCCGATGCGGCGCCGGATACCAAGGATGCACCGCCCGCAGAGACCGCACCGGAAATAGAGATTATAAACGAAGCTGCCACACCGGTTGAAGACACCGCTAAGCCGCAGCGCGAAGAGAAGGCCCCCCCCCCGACGGTGAATTTGCTCGCTGGATTAGCTGTGTAAAACCCAAAAACGCCGGCGACGCAGAAGGCGCCGCCGGAGCCGAAGTCCTGCGATGCTGGAACGGGCGGCGCTGCCGACGCGCAGCCTATTGCAGCACACGACGCGAAAACCGCTGGTGCGACGACAAGCCCTGAAGCCACGCCCGCCCTAAGCGAGCCGGAACCAACCAA
>JAGOHT010000196.1 GCA_017996055.1 Alphaproteobacteria bacterium | reverse complement strand
AAAATAGTTGCGCCAAGGGCAATATTTACAAAATACAAGAAAATGGTTGGGGCGGAAGGATTCGAACCCTCGAATGGCGGGACCAAAACCCGCTGCCTTACCGCTTGGCGACGCCCCAATAACGCCTTGTTAAGAAATTAGTCAGAAAAATCAGCGTTGTGAGCGGGCAAACTAACGCGCGAAGCGCCCCTGCGCAAGCCCGATTACATCATATTTTAAACATTTTGCGCCAAACTACGCCGGAATAAACCTCCAAAAAAGTTGCGTGCCATTCGATTCTGCCGGAGATGATATGAGCAGACCAGAAAACCTCGTGGACAAAACTTTCGCCGAAGGCGTTGCCTTGACGGTTGAGGTCCGCAACTACATCGCCTTCCATGAGCAGGCCGATAGGCGCTCGCTTGACCTGCATGGCTGCCTCCATGTCGGCTATCACCACACTCGCGTTTCGGCGCGACTCATTCAGGTAATGACCTGGCTTTTGGCGATGAAGGCGTATCTTTCCGATGAGATTACGCGCGAGCAATTTATGTCGCCGCAGTTCGCACTGCAGGGGGGCAACGAATGTCTCGACCCTAGCGGGCCAGAGATAGCGGACCTACCACAAGGGCTGCGCAGCCTGCTTGATCGCAGCTATATGCTCTATACGCGTGTGCAACGCCTGGATGACATGGTACGGCAGCGGATGATTGACGAAGAGGCAGGAAAAGCATCAGGCGCTTTCGGGTTGCGCCTCGCTTAACAGCCCCAAGCAAGCAGCACACAAAAAAACCGGCTTACGCCGGTTTTTTTTTATTTCTAGTCGGTAAGCTTAGACCATGCCGTTTGCGATCATAATCCGCTGAACTACCGCGGGAGAAACTGGACGAGCAGGTCCTTTTGTCTTCAGCGCGGGTTGCTTCGGTTCACCAGGTATCATGCCAGTTTCACGCATAAAGAGTTCCGTGTTAGCGGCCATTGCTTCAGCAGACAAAGGCGTCGGTGGTGTCGTAAGAACCGGGGTCGTTCGTGCGGGAGGCATACCCATGAATTGCTCTTCAATCCCCATGTTGTATTCCTCCCTCGGTTATAATTGTTGCGGGGTTACTTCTTTTTCTTTGCCGGACCTGTGGTCAGCTTGATTTTCGATTCAGCGGGCGCAGGGGCTGCTTCCTGGTTTGCGGCGACAGGCGCGGCATCCGGCGTCTTTGTCGCGCTGGTGATTCCGGCGAAGCGCTTGTTGAACTTGGCGAGCTGGCCGCCCTGGTTCAGAATACGGTGCTGACCTGTCCAAGCTGGATGCGTCTTGGGGTCGATATCGAGGCGCATGGTGTCGCCGGCCTTGCCCCAGGTGGTATGAGTCTTGAATTCGGTGCCGTCTGTCATGACGACGGTGATTTCATGATAATCGGGGTGAATGGCTTGCTTCATAGCGCTATCCTTAACAGCAGGTCGTTTTTAGGGCACAGTTAAGCGCGCTTTGTAGGCCAAGCCGCCCATATAAGGCAAGCACTTCTTCATAAAGCTTTATAGTTTCGTATTTTTGTGTTAATATGCGTTAACCATAAGGGATTTTGTTGTTTAAGGGATTTTACGGCCAGTTTGTGGCCAAAGGCGGGGGTGCAGAATGGGGCAGGATTATAAGTTCGCCATCGTTAGCGGCGGCATCGCCGGTTGCGCCATCGCCGTTCGTGCAGGGCAGAATGGCCTGGCCAATGATAACCTGAAGGCCTTCAACGGCAAAATCGTCCGTTTGTCCCATCCCGAGGATGAAGAAAGCGGTTGGCCGGAAGGTCTGCGCCAGCATACCGCCGTTTTGATGAATGTCACCCGAGGCGAGACGCTCATCCGCGTGACCTACCCGATGGCGGGCTAAGCTATTTAAAGCAATCCGATTGATTTAGGCCATTGTTATGCAAGTAGGTTTTATCCGTGAACTTGCCCTTCCCGCCGAGAATGCCAAGGGAGCCCTCGCACAAATCATCAGAGACAAGAAGCTGATGGGCAGGATCATAGGTGTGCCGCAGATTATCGCTTTGCAGCCCGCCAGAGGTGAAGTGCAATATGCCTGCGCGCTGACTTATCGCGCTGAGCGCGGGGGCAGGGGCGCTGCCGTCTCCGCCGCGTTGTTTCCGGCGGATGCCAAAGGCGAAGTGACCAGCAAAACCCCGATTATCGACGCCACCAGCCATAGCCTGGCGCTGCCCACGCACCCGCAAGCGGTCAAGCTATTCAGCCAGCACGTCATTCAGCGCCTGGCGCATGATTTGCGCTAAGCAAAACCGCCAAAATTTATGAGCGTTAGAGATTAGATGGCACCAGATTCTGACGCGCGAGTGAATGAAGCAAGCCAGCAAGCGCCTGGGGATCTGCGCATAATGCACGTCACTGTTGCGGGTAAGCTTGTGTGTGGTCTGCTTGCAATATTGGCTTTGGGGATGAGCCTGCTTCTAGCTACATGCGCTCCGTCTAGGCTGGCATCGAGCCACTATGCACTTGGCGATGTATGCGGAATGATTATCTCTATTCTCTTTCCGTTTAGTGCATTTCTTCTGTTCTTAAGTATCTTTACAACTAAGGTTAAGTTGGGTGCTGATTTTATTGCAAAAGAGACAGTACTTTCCCACCGCAAGCAGGTTTCGAAATCTGACATTAACCTTGTTCGCTATGCTTCCGGAAAATCAGAATGGATCCTTGTGTGGACAGGCAATTCGTCTAAAAGGCGCTTCATGCCCCGCATGAGCATCCCTATTTCTTTCCTCAGTAAAAACGATGCCCTTAAAATTATAGGGTTTACAAAAGAGCATTTAGATCAGCATGCCAAGGAAGTAGAGGCTAAGGCTGAGAAATTGGGCATAGCCTACGCGGCTTGGTATCTGGCTGCAATTTCCCTTATTTTCTTTGCCGCCCTTGGCTACGCCATTTACAAATATTACCTGCCTGCAGCAACACCTTGACTTTGCAGTGGCATAAGACCTAAAAGAACTTATCCCAAAGCTCTCGGGTTTTGTGGGTTGCCGTGTAGCACAGCTGCGAAACGGTAATCTCAGCCAGTCCGCGTGATCGCGCACTGGCTCTTTTTTGTTTGGGTTTATGACTGAGGAGGTTGGTGGGCTGAAGGACTTAATTCAAAACAATGCGGCTTTCTATAAGGCCGTATTGTTTTGGTGAACCGTTGAGGTTCCGCGCGCTGATGCGCGCGTAGGCAAGGTGGCCGCAGGCCACCGCCCGCCATCGAGGGACATAAATGTTTGACAACCTAACCAATAAGCTTGGCGATATCTTCGCCCGTCTTGGTAAGAGCGGTGCGATTACGGAAGATCATGTCGCCGAAGTCATGCGCGAAATCCGTGTCGCGCTGCTGGAGGCTGACGTCGCCCTGCCGGTCGTCAAGGACTTCACCGCAAAGGTGAAGGAACGCGCGGTTGGGCAGGAAGTCTTGCGTTCCGTATCGCCCGCTCAGCAGGTCATGAAGATTGTCCATGACTGTTTGCTCGATCTGCTGGGTCAGGCCGCCGTGCCGCTCGATTTGCAGGCCACGCCGCCGGTCTCGCTGCTGCTTGTCGGTCTGCAAGGTGCCGGTAAGACGACAACGGCAGCCAAGCTGGCGCGCTTCCTGCAGGAAAAAGAACGCAAGAAGGTTTTGCTGGCTTCGCTCGATACGCGCCGTCCCGCCGCGCATGAACAGCTTGCCG
>JAGOHT010000042.1 GCA_017996055.1 Alphaproteobacteria bacterium | reverse complement strand
ACCTAAGGCTGTGCAGGATCGTATCGCTCTACGTGTTAAAATGCGGGTACAGATCGCCGAAGCCTATGACCGAGCTTCGTCAAGCCGCGCGCTGTAAAGTTTAAGGATTAGCCTTCCTGTGTCGAGAAAGCCTGCATCCGCTCACGATAGCGCGCGCGGAAGCTTGCGAGCGCTAATGTGCGCTGTACAATCGTCGGTATGTTACAACCGCGTTTCAGTTCAAGCTGATAACGTACATGAGGGATTCCAAAGCAGTCGTTGCCGACACTCAACACATGCGCGCGCTCGAGCATCGCACCCTGTTGGTGCATGTAGGTTGCGCCATTTTCTACGGTTTCACTGTGTTGCATTGGAGCACCTGCTAAAATTTTCTTTCTATGACTGAAGTTAACGCACTTAGCTTAACATCTCGTGAAGCTATTTACCCAACCGGCTGAAAAATAATGCTTTTGTTATGCGCATGGATTGGAACGAATTTCGAACCAATTTTACCACAGCCTCTAATCTATGCCATGGATATGGCTTAAAATGACTTAATATCACCGTAATTTTATCCTATAAATGCCCACTCACCGAGCGGATTTGCCCCGTCTAACCATCATAATTTGGAGAACAGTATGAAGAGATTTCTTGCTTTAGCGCTGCTGGCGTTGAGCTTTGTCGCTGCCCCTGCTTTAGCTGAGGCTCCGGTTGCTTCCGCGACCCCTGCCAAGGTCAATCCGCAGACTGAAAAGATGAAGGTCTGCGCGCAAGAATATCACCAGAAAGGTATCCTGAAGTCTGAGCATCGCAAATTTATGTCTGTTTGCTTGAAGAAAGACTATGTCATGGGTAGCTACGTCCCTGGTGCGACTGTTTCCAAGCCCGCAGTTGCCGCGGCGCCTGCGGTTGTTAGCACGGAAACTGCAGCGCCTGCCGCTCCTGTCAGCCAGCGTGATAAAATGAAGCAGTGCAATAAGGACGCCAAGGAAAAGACCCTGAAGGGCCAAGAGCGCAAGGACTTTATGAAGTCCTGCTTGTCAGCACATTAATCCGACTTGCAAGTATATAAGCCGGTGGCTTGTGCCACCGGCTTTTTCTTTGTGAAAATTTCACTTAATCAGCCGCTATCGCCGCCATTGTCGCAGGCAGTGTTGCAATAAGGTCTTCGGCGATCATACCGGGCTGGAAGTTCTGCGCTGCGGCCCCATGTAGCCAGGCGCCAATACAGGTTGCATGAAAGGCAGCGACGCCCTGCGCCATAAAACCTGTAATGACGCCGGCCAGTACATCACCACTGCCAGCAGTTGCGAGCCAGGGCGGTGCATTCGTGTTGATAATCGCTCGCCCATCGGGTGCGGCGATGACGGTATCGGAACCCTTTAGCAAAATTACGCACTGAAGCATCTGCGCCATGCGTGAGACGACAGCCAGCCTGTCGCTGAATTCCTGCTGCGGACCAAAGAGCCGCAAGAATTCGCCGGTATGCGGCGTCAACACGGTATGCGGGCGAACGACGCGAAAAAGCAGCTCTGGCGACTCGGCAAAGCAAGTCAGCGCATCCGCGTCCAGAACCGTGGGCTTATCAGTTTCAAGCGCTGCCAGAACTTGCTGCTGCAATAATTCGCTGACGCCTGCGCCCGGACCGAGCAGAAATGCCGTTTTACGGCGATCATCAATTTGCTTTTTCCAATCTTCCGTTGTGGAGATGGGCTGCACCAATACGCTATCAAGATTACTGGCATAGACCAGCGTGGCGTAGGGCGGGGCTGCAATGCTGACCAGCCCTGCCCCCGTGCGTTGACATGCGCGCGCCGCCAGGCGCGCCGCGCCCGTCATCACACCACCACCCAGAATGAGCGCGTGGCCGTGATCATATTTATGCTGGGTCGCCGTAAATTGGGGCAGCATATCGCGCCACAGCGCCGGGGTGTTCTCGGCATAGCGCAGCGGTAAATTATATAAAGCGTCCATGTCAACGTTGATATCCGCAACGATCACATGACCGGCATGGTCACGCCCAGGTAATAACAAAAGCCCAGGTTTTTTGCGGGTAAAGGTTACGGTTTGGGTAGCGCGTATCGCCACACCAAGAACCGCACCGCTATCGGCCTGAATCCCGCTCGGCATATCGATGGCAACAACAGGCACTGCACTTTTGTTCACGGCAGTAACCAACGCTGAAAGACCGCTATCAAGTGGCCTGCTGAGGCCAACGCCAAAAATCGCATCGATAACCAGCCCTGCCTCGGCGAGCAACGCGGTATCCCAGGACAAAACAGAACCCTGATAGCGCTGACGTGCGGCAAAGGCATCGCCGGATTCTGGCATGTTGCCGCAAGCGACACAGGCGACGTCCCACTCCGCCTGGCGCAATAATTCAGCGACGATAAAACCGTCGCCACCATTATTGCCATTTCCGCAAAGCACTATGCAGCGGGTAGATTCGTAATGCTGCTCAATCACAGCGACGACGGCAGCTCCAGCCCGCTGCATGAGCGTTAGCCCGTCACTCCCCCCAAACACTATCGTGAGCCGGTCAAGCTCTGCCGCATCCGCGCGCGTCAAGAGGCTGCAGGGCGCGGCGGCCAGCGTCGCTGGCGGCAAGGGCGTAGAAAGGACAAGTGGTTCCGCATAAGTCATGCCAGCACTATGGCAAACCCCTTACGATTCGCAAAGCGCAGGTTCGGCGTTCTATTTTTCTGAAATTTTGTTGATGGGGCGACCGACGGGGCTCGAACCCGCGACCACTCGGACCACAACCGAGGGCTCTACCAACTGAGCTACAGCCGCCACAAAGCAACATTAGGCATAAAAAAGCGCCCGGACTATGTCCCGAGCGCTAACGCAGATGCGAAATGCCGCATTTAATTACGGCAAAGCAATCAACTGCTTTCTGAGACAATTGCCCTGCAACCACGCGTGGACAGTATCCCAGGCTTTGATAAAACCAGAAATTTACTAGAATTGTCAAGCGTCAAGAAACCGTGCCAGAGTTTGGTGCGATGCAAAATTGCAATGCTGCCCTGCAACCATTACTGAAAGAGTATTCCCATGGCTAACAAGCTCCTCGAACTCGCTAAGGAACACGACGCCAAGTATATTGACCTCCGCTTTACCGATCTGCGCGGCAAACTGCAGCACACCACCCAACACATTGATACTCTGAACACCGAAGCGCTTGTCGAAGAAGGCATCATGTTCGACGGCTCCTCCATTGCTGGATGGAAGTCCATCGACAAGTCGGACATGATTTTAAAGCTCGACAGCGACACAGCCATCATGGATCCGTTTTTCGCCCAGCCGACGGTCGGCGTCTTCTGCGACGTCTACGAGCCGGACACGGGTAAACCTTATGATCGTTGCCCCCGTTCCATCGCTAAATCCGCTGAAGCCTATGTCAAGACCTCCGGCGCGGGCGATAAGGCCTATTTTGGTCCGGAAGCTGAGTTCTTCGTGTTCGACGACGTCCGCTTCAAGGTCGGGCCGAGCCGTAGCTTCTATCAGGTCGATTCCGAAGAAGACCCGTACAACACTGGCCGCGAATATCCTGAAGGAAATCTCGGCCACCGTCCACGCGTCAAGGGCGGCTACTTCCCTGTCGCTCCAGTTGATAGCGGCCAGGATCTGCGTGGCGAAATGCTAAGCACCATGAAAGATATGGGATTAGCGGTTGAAAAGCATCACCACGAAGTCGCTTCGGCGCAGCATGAACTTGGCATCAAGTATGACACGGTCACCAAGTGCGGCGACAATATGCAAATCTACAAATATGTCATCCACAATGTTGCGCATAACTACGGCAAAACGGCCACCTTCATGCCCAAGCCGGTGTTTGGAGACAATGGTTCGGGGATGCATGTTCACCAGTCCATCTGGAAGGACGGCAAACCGCAATTCGCGGGCGATAAGTATGCCGGCCTGTCAGATTTCGCGCTCTACTATATCGGCGGCATCATAAAACACGCCAAAGCTCTGAACGCTATAACCAACCCGACGACCAACAGTTATAAGCGCTTGGTGCCGGGTTATGAAGCGCCAGTGCTTCTTGCCTACTCTTCGCGTAATCGTTCGGCCTCTTGTCGTATTCCTTATGCGACGAGCAATAACGCTAAGCGGGTGGAAGTGCGTTTCCCCGACCCACTGGCGAACCCCTATCTGGCCTATGCCGCGATGCTGATGGCTGGACTCGACGGCATCAAGAACAAAATCCACCCTGGCGACCCGATGGACATGAACCTCTATGAACTGCCGCCAGCGGAACTCGCCAAGGTGCCAACCGTTTGCGGTTCGCTCGAGGAGTCCATGAATGCCCTGCGAGCTGACCATGCCTTCCTATTGGCAGGCGGCATCTTCACTAAGGAGATGATTGACGCCTATCTTGGGCTTAAGGAAGAGGAATGGGATCGGTTCCGCACGGCACCGCATCCGATTGAGTTCGATATGTATTACAGCTCGTAAGTAGTAACATCTAAACATGGGCGGCATCCGAAAGGGTGTCGCCCTTCTTATTTTAGGGCATTGCCAAAATTGCCTGGTTGACGGCAAGCAGAGTGGATGGCTGTCCCGCCAAAAGTGTGCGCATGGGCGGCTGGCCGGAGAAAATCGGAGCATTGTTCGCACCATGCCACCAGATACGCGCATTATCTTCATTGCCACATTTATTAACAATCGACTGAGACGTCTCACGCAACACGGAGAAACGATAAAGCGCCTCAGGCTGTGCTTTGAGCGTCGCTGCCAAGGCAGCGATGCGAAAATCAGTCTGCTCCGGTAGCAGCAATATACGACGCATATCTTCGGGCGGCGCCCCAAGACTCCGGCAAAGTAAGTTAATGCCCTGTGCTGCTTGTTTACAAACTTTGGGAGTCTTGGGCGCAAGCGCTACATGAAGTCCTGGCGCGTTGGTGAAGGCCTGAACAGCCTGACGATACTCTGTTTCCCAATTGAGTGGCATCAGTGCCTCCTTACGCAAAATGGACATAGCTTTGCAAAGTCTTTAACGTATGCGGCGCACCACTTATCAAGGCTGCAATCGGTCGCTTCCCTTGAAATGGGCCTCCACTATGCTGCACCATCATCCAGTGCTGCGCCCGCCGTTTATCATTTTGTAACGCAGCAGTCAGATGCGCGGCCGCTGATGAAAAAAGCGACATGCGATAGAAAATTTCTGGTGCTGTTTTAAGTTTTGCGATAGCTGCTGCTTCTACGGGCATCTTCTTGCCCGGTACGCGCAGAACGGCTTTAAACTGTTCTTGATGTAGACCAAGATTCTTGGCTGCTTCCTGTGCAGCAACAAACCAGCGTTGCTGCAACCCCGGTAATGTCTCCGCCTGCTTTGCCTCCTTGTAGGTTTGTACAAATCCCTCTAGATCGCTTGCATAGAGCTGCTCTGCACGCTTTTCGACAGTCGGGTTAGCCATCAATTCTCTCCACTAAAATCCCTAGGCTACCTATCACGTTTTTTCTGAAAAGAAAAAGGGGGCAGCCAATGGCTGCCCCCTCCTGTTCATTCAGATTTTGGTTAATGCGCTCTTACTCTAGCGTTTCGCCGTGCATGTGATGATCAAGCCCAACGCGCTCAACCTCTTCATGCACACGCAGCCCATGCGCCATTTGAATGACCTTAATGATGATAAAGGTCACCACGGCACACCACACAATTGTCACGCCAACGCCCATGAGCTGCACGACAACCTGATGCGCATTACCGTCAATCAGGCCGCTTGCGGCATCACCACCGACGGCCTTGGTAGCCAATACACCTGTTAGAATCGCGCCGACAATACCGCCCGCGCCATGCACACCGACACAGTCAAGACTATCGTCATAGCCAAGCTTCGCCTTCAACGTCGTGCAGGCAAAGAAGCAGACGATACCTGTGACGAGCCCGATAATCAGCGCACCGCTGATATCGATATAGCCAGAGGCAGGTGTGACTGCCACAAGACCAGCAACAGTGCCAGAGATGAGGCCAACAATGCTTGGCTTCTTGAGCATAAACCAGCCCATGAACATCCAGGCCAAGCCTGCAGCACCGGTCGCAACCATAGTAGCGGCCATCGCCATACCAGCACGGCCACCTGCCGTTAGAGCCGACCCGGCATTAAAGCCAAACCAGCCCACCCAGAGTAGCGATGCGCCCACCAAGCTGAAGACCAGATTGTGTGGCGTCGCGACCTCCTTTGGGAAACCAACGCGTTTGCCGACGACGAGAGCCGTGACCAAACCGGCCACACCGGCGTTGATATGAACGACCGTGCCGCCAGCATAATCGAGCACCCCTTCCTTAAAGAGGAAGCCGTTCGGATGCCAGACCCAGTGGCAAACTGGTGCGTAGACGAAGATCGATCACAAACCCATGAACCACAGCACAGCTGAGAACTTCATCCGCTCTGCGAAGGCACCGGCAATCAGCGCCGGTGTAATAATCGCAAAGGTCATCTGGAACATCATATAGACTGTCTCAGGGATAGTCGTAACGACAGGCGCCGCGGTTCCGGCCCCCAAGGTAAACGGCTTTTCCAGCGCGACATTCTGAACCATGAAACGCGAGAAATCACCGATAACCTCGTTGCCGTTACCGAAGGACAAGCTATATCCGACAACAACCCACAAGACGGCGATTAGGCATGTTGTAGCAAAACTTTGCGCCATCGTCGTTAGCACATTGCCCTTCCGCACCAAGCCGCCGTAAAACAGAGCCAAGCCTGGAATAGTCATCATCAAGACGAGCGCAGTTGAAACGAGCATCCATGCGGTGTCACCCGAGTTGATTGTAGCCGCGGCATCGTCAGCATGGGCAGCGGCAGGTATAAGTGCCGCCAATCCCAGCGCCGCGACCATAGTAAAAACTATGCGGCGACAGTCGATGAGCGTAGATAGCGTTCGGGGTGGTGGCGGTGATATTGGCATTAGAGTCTCCTCAGCGGTTAGGGTTGAATTGAGTCAGCCAGAAATTATGAATTCGCTCCTGTTGCGCCCTGCACAATAACGCCATACCAGCCGAGTCCCTCGTAGGTTTCATAACCTGGAGTCAGCGCAAACCCCACATATTGGCCAGACTGGTCAACATAATTGCCCATTTTGCGCCCCTGATGCTGGAGCGAGAATGTTTCTTTGAGCACACCACCATGATTATTTGACGCGATGACCATTAAATTTCTGTCAAGCAGAAGGCAGCGTGTCTTGCCCTTCTCTTCGTCCTTTAGGCGGATCCCATCGACAACGGCTTGTGACTGGCTCTGCCAATCAAAGAAAATACCGAGCGCGCCAATGACCTTACCGTTTGCATCGCCATTCTCACGTATTGCAGTGGCATAGGTCGCGACCGTGCGGCCTTCGAGCATATTATTTACGGAAATATCAGCAACGGCGAATTCCCCGCCGTCACGTGTTTGCATAGCATCACGAAACCATGACGCATTCGCAACATTACTATTGGCTACTTGAGCATATCGATTTGGCCTGCCGTTAGCCAATACCCGCCCCTGTGCGTCAACGACCCACAAATCAAGATATACTGTGTAGGCATCTAGAATTACCCCCAACCTTTTGCTGCAATAGGAGCGCTTGTCATCCGAAGGATCGCTGACGCAGTCAACAACGGCGCTGTCGGTTGCCCACCATCGTACATCGCAGGAGCGCTCATAAAGATTCCGGTCGATAATCTCAATCATATTGAGCGCCAAGTCAGTTAAACGACCGCCGCGCAAATCTGCGACAAGATTTTGCCCTAAACTCTGCAACTCTGCAGTTTGACCAGCGAGTTCTTTGGAAAAAGCATCGGCTATTGTACGGATGCGCTCTGAAATCTCCCGTACTTCCCGTGCGACAACCGAGAATCCGCGACCATGTTCGCCTGCGCGCGAGGCCTCAATCAGTGCATTCAGCGCCAGCATCCGCGTCATGCCAGTGACACCCTGTATTTCGCGCACCTTGCTTTCGGCAAGTTCCGACATGTTTTTAGACAGAGCCAGGATGCGCTCAGGCATGGGGCGACCTCTTGAAGACCGCGCATCTCGAGTAGAATCACGCGGTGACAGGTAATGTTTTCACGACTCAACATGCAGCGCCATAGTAATTCTTGCACTGCACAAAGAATATCTGAGTATGTCACGCACAATGGTAAACAAGTCTTTAAAATCCTATGCTAACCTACAGATAACCCACCATGATGCGTCACGCAGTTTGACAAACTGTTAGAGGAATGACTGTATCGTGACGATGGATATTTGATTCCTGGAGGGGTTGATGCAGTCAAAATTGCGGTGGCATTTTCGAGCGGTTTGCGCTGGTTTGCTGCTCTTGACGTTCCCTTGTCAGGCGGGGTTAGCTGAAGTGCGTGACGCTGCACGGCAAGGCAACTGCCCACCCAAGAAAATTGAAGTCCTGCGGCAGACGCTCGGATCAACTGGCGAGACGACCTATCAGGTTGAGTGCAATTTGCCTAAAGCGAAGGAGCAGCGCGCGGATACAAAGAACAGCATCGTCGTTAAATGCCAGCAAACCTTGTGTCAGGCGACACGCTAGCCCTTCGGATAAGGCGCGCCCAAAAGCGGCGGACGTCGCATAGCCTTGATAATAGCCTCATAGGCCGCACGAGCGGACTCGCGCGCATCATATTCACTCAAGGTGTAATGAATTCGTTTTGCTTGCGGTTTCTTCGCTTCTTCGGCATTTGCGGTGCTGATATCCCGCATCATCTCCAGCAGCTGTGGTGCGCCGACATCTGGCACCGTTCGGCTCACGCGACGCCCGTCAGCCGTAACCCCGACGATGCTATAGGCATATTCCGAAAAACCATTGCCAGTCTTGTTATCAACACGCGGCATATTAGCAATCCACATCAACTCATTATAAGTGCATGTGCATCTCGTAAGAGTGCGTTCGCTTGCGCAGTATAGCCACCGTCTTCATGCAAAATCATGCCCGATAATAGTTTCAGTGGGGCTTTGCTGCCTTTTTTTCCCTGTACAAGCACACGCTTTGCCGCTGCACCGGATTTCGGCCATAGCGGAAAGACCGTAAGGGCACCGAATTTTCCGCCCATCACATTCAGCAGGTCCGCAAATCCATCCACCGGATATATTACAGTCAATGTTCCTTTGTCCCGCAGTCGACCGTATGCGCTCTTAGTCCAAAGTACTAACTGGTCGTTTGCCATCGCCTGGGCTTGGCTTTTATGAACGCTAGGTCCAGCGTCATACTTCCCTGTTTCAAAATAGGGTGGGTTCATCATCACGTGATGAAAGCTGTTCGCGGGCAGGTTGCGCGACGGACGGGTAACATCGCCCGAAAAAAGCTCAAAAGCCCCCAAAGCTGCATTCAGCCGTGCCCCAGCTTGCGCCAAACTGAGATAGTCCTCCTGCAGTTCCACGCCGGTTATTGTCAACCCCGACACACGCGCAGCCAGACAAAACATTGCTGCCCCCGCGCCGCAGCCCAAATCAAGCACGTGCTCGCCACGCCGTGCCGGTACGGCTGCGGCGAGTAATACCGGATCGATAGCCGCGCGGTATCCGCGACGTGGTTGTCGGAGCAGAACTCTGCCGTTCAGGAACTTGTCTGTCGTCGTTTCAAGCACTTCCGAAAGCCTCTTCGCAAATCGCCTACAGGCGCGGTATACTGCGCGCGCTTCAAACAGGTGTGACCTATGGCGCAGATTATTCAGCTTTCCGAAGTTCCGCACAAGCCCGCTGCCGATGCCCTGATGGCGCTTACCGCAATGGTCAGCGACGACTTGGTTGCCGTTAACAATCTAATTGTGCAGCGGATGGAGAGCGGGGTGCCACTCATCCCGCAGTTGGCCGGTCATATTGTGGCGGCTGGTGGCAAGCGGCTACGCCCGCTGCTAACCCTCGCCTGTTCCAAACTCTGCAATTATGACGGCATCCGCCACCGCAAGTTGGCGACCTGTGTCGAATTCATTCATACCGCTACACTTCTCCATGACGATGTGGTGGATGCTAGCGATTTGCGCCGCGGCGGCCCATCTGCCAATGCCCTGTTCGGCAATCAAGCAAGTGTCTTGGTCGGTGACTTCCTTTTTAGTCGTGCCTTTCAGCTGATGACCGAAGACGGCTCGCTCGACGTTCTCCGTATTCTTTCCAACGCCTCGGCGATTATCGCGGAAGGCGAAGTCCTGCAGCTTAGCACCATGAATGACAGCAAGACCAGCGAGCAGGCTTATCTAGAAGTCGTGCGTGCGAAAACGGCGGAGCTGTTTGCTGCGGCATGCCGCATCGGCGCGGTGGTGGCCGGGCGTAGCGCGGTTGAGGAAGAAGCCCTGCGTACCTTTGGGCTTAACCTCGGCATCGCCTTTCAGATCATCGACGATGTGCTCGATTACAGCGCCAAGCAGGCCGAACTTGGTAAAACCGTCGGTGATGATTTCCGCGAAGGTAAAATGACGCTTCCGGTCATCCTTGCAATCAATCGCGGGCAGGAAAGTGAACGTATTTTCTGGCGGCGTGTGCTCGAAAAGCTGGAGCAGCGCGCGGGCGACCTTGCGCAAGCGCAGGATTTGCTGCTGAAGCACCATGCCCTGCCCGACTGTATCGCCCGCGCGCGGCATTATGGCGCGATTGCGCGCGATGCGCTGGGAATATTCCCCGATCAGCCCATGAAAACTGCTCTTATTGACGTTATCGATTTCACGGTCGAACGCTCTTATTAACCCCTAGCGCTGTTCTAGACAAAGGCGAAGCTGCCCGCTATAAACTCGCCAATATAGAGCGTCGGAGAATAGCTCAGCCTGGTAGAGCGCTGCTTTCGGGAGGCAGAGGCCGGAGGTTCGAATCCTCTTTCTCCGACCAATTCAAAAGGCTCAAGTAATTCTTGAGCCTTTTGAATTGGATGGAAAAAGTTTCGAACCGACCAGAAGGTTCGATAGCCTTTAAGCCAGGCGCGCATGTTTCAGCGCGCCTTCGCGCATACTTTGCGAGGAGAAAGTCACGGTTTTGGCTTGCACTCGTTCTTCCGCCGCCAGGATTATCTCTACGGAGGCCGCGATGAAATCCGCGCGTTGGCCAATCCGCTTAAGCCATTTTTTGTAACGTGGCGTTTCCGTCCACTTGGCATAGGCTTTGCTGTCTTTCCACTTTCCCAGTACTTTATCACTATCATCACGCCGATCAGGAAGCTCATGGCGGATGAAGTCATTCTCAAGCTTCACAAAGCTCGTGCCACGGAGTTTCTGCAGTTGCGACTCCACCTGCCCATCCCAGGCAAAGGTATAGCCGGCGAATGGTATAGTGCTGTCGAAGCCAATTTTATAAATATTCTCCGCCAGCAACCGCCCGACAACACGGAAACTACCGCCCTGCAAAATCAGGTCGCGGTTGCAGGTTTGTTCATTATTACCGCCCTTGGCGTGAGACCGCCGCCCAGCATGGCGCACGCGCCGGGCTTTGAACCAGTCCGTACGGCTCAGTCCTTCCTCAATCACCTTGCGCGGATTGGCATGCGCAGTCAGCGTGCGGGCACCGAAACGTAGCGTGGCACAACGCTTGGATCGGATATGTCCCTGCTTCACTTCTGCCAGCTCTGTGCTGCCGCCACCTGCTGTCACGGCGAAACCATCGCTCCGTTCGTTTCCATACAGCACAGCTTTGGCCGCGAGCGTTGCTTCGGTCGCTTCTGAAATGACATTGACGGCATGTTTCGGAATACCTAAAGCCGCGGCTACATCTTGGCGAAAGGCCTTTATTTTGTCTGGATCATAGCGCTGCACAGCGCGAACGGCCTCTGTGCATAGCACGGTGACGGTATCAACCTTATTGGCTTGGATTAATTCAAGACAATTCGGCAACGCCTTATTAAACAGAGTATCGAGTGCGTCTTTATTGAGCTTCGGCTTAGGGTCGTTTGGCACCATGCCCTCAGCCAAACCGAGGATTTTATCATATTTATCGACCGCCTTGGGTGGCTGTTGGCTACAATTAAATACTGTCGCCTTTAGGCTGTTCGAACCGATATCAATGATACAAACAGCTTTTGGGTTTTCCCGAGTAGCGGGGCTAACCGCCGCCTGAACCCCTTTGCCAAACGAACGCATAACCCAAGCTATGTCAGTGACAGCGTCACCGGCAGCAAACGTCATCTTACGCAAAGGCTTTCCAGTCTAGCAGATGTGTTGGGCGAGTTATGGCTAACACGCGAATCATATTGCCGCAAATATTTCGTAACACACCTAACTTCCACAACCAATTTTCGAACCTGGCTTGCACCTCAAGCAGGAAACGCATAAACTTTTCCTGGAAAGTGAGAACCATGAAACATCTTTGGCGTTATACATCTTGGCTCTTCAGCCTGCCCCTACTGCTGGTGGCAATTTGTTTTGCTATTGGCAACCGTGAGCCAACGATTATCAATCTCTGGCCGCTGGGCTATGTTATGACATTGCCGATATATCAGCTGGCACTCATTCCGTTGTGCTGTGGTTTACTTTTTGGTGCGGGGATGCAGTGGTTTGTCGGTCTGCGTCATCGTCTCGCCGCGCAAAAGCTTGGCAAAGAAATTGCCGCGCTGAAAGCAGAGAATATTAAACTGAAAAGCGAACTGGCCGTGAAGTTCGACGTGCCCACTGCACCGGACAATCCTGCGGAGCGTTCACGCTTCAAGCTGATTGCTGGCCGCACAAAAACCTAACAACTAGAATCCGGACACCCCATGACCAGCCCAATTTTTTGCGCAATCGATACTCATGACCGCAACGAAGCCAAGCAACTCGCCTTGCTGCTCCAAGGGCAAGTTGGCGGCATTAAGCTTGGTTTAGAGTTTTTTATGGCGCAAGGTCAGGCGGGCATCGCGGCCGTTCGTCCGCCGCAGTTGCCGCTGTTCCTTGATGTGAAGCTACACGATATTCCGAATACGGTCGCGGGGTCTCTCGCCGCCTTGCTGCCGCTCAGCCCTGATTTTGTAACCATCCATACTGCGGGTGGTGCGGCGATGATGATGGCGGCGCGCGATGTCGCTGCCCAGACAGATACGCCACCGAAACTGTTGGGCGTCACCGTTCTCACCAGCCTCGACAGTGATGATCTGGCCGCCGTGGGGCAAGACAAAGACACGCGCGCGCAAGTCGTGCGCCTCGCCAAGCTGGCGCAAGCCTCCGGCCTTGATGGTGTGATTTGCGCGCCGACGGAAATCACCGCCCTGCGCGCGGCCTGCGGGTCAGATTTCATTCTTATGGTGCCAGGCATCCGCCCCGCCTGGGCAAGCAGCAACGATCAAAAACGGGTCATGACCCCACGCGAGGCAATGCGCGCGGGCGCAACCCATCTCGTGATTGGCCGCCCAATTACGTCCGCCCCTGACCCACTTGCGGCAGCACACAAAATCAACGCGGAGTTGGCGTGAGCATTGCCGTCAAAATCTGCGGCATCTCTGAGCCAGCCCATTTGCCTATCATCGTTAAGGCAGGCGCGCGCTATACCGGCTTCGTGCTTTACCCGCGTTCGCCGCGTTATGTTTCGCTAGAGGCGCTGGCCCATCTGCTCACGCAAACGCCGCCCAGTTTGAAAACGGTCGCGCTTTGTGTCGATCCCGATGATGAGTTGGTGCAGCGCTTGGCGCGCTTGCCACGCCTCGATATGCTCCAGCTGCAAGGTCACGAGACACCACAGCGGATCGCTGCACTTCGCTCACACTGGCAGCGCCCGATTATGAAGGCTCTTTCTGTGGCGCGAGCGGAGGATTTAGCCGCCGCAGATGATTACGTGCCGCTGGTTGAGCAATTTTTGTTTGATCCCAAACCACCGGAAGGCGGTCTGCCCGGTGGTAATGC
>JAGOHT010000195.1 GCA_017996055.1 Alphaproteobacteria bacterium | reverse complement strand
TGCCTGTGCCACTTGGTCATATCGGCATGATTGTCAGCCGCCGCGCCGAGTCGCGGTTCTGGCAGCCCTTCGCCGCCTGGGTTAACGACTATAGTCAGTGAGCGTTCACCCTGCATCATAGTGACCATCGTGACCAAATCAGCTTTCCTTCGTCAACCAACGCGTGACCATGACCGACACCAACCTTATCTCCGTTTCCCCAGCCGCCGCCAAGGGCACCACTATAGATGCGGCGCGCTACCAATCTCTTTACAAGAAGTCTGTTACTGAACCGGAACAATTCTGGACAGAACAGGCGCAGCAATTCTTGAGCTGGGATAAGCCCTTCACTCGCGCGATGGAAGCCACCTTTAGCGGCGACCACAGCATCGCCTGGTTCAAGGATGGCAGTCTTAATGTTTGCAGCAATTGCATTGACCGCCATTTGCCGCAACGCGCGAGCCAGACCGCGCTGATTTGGGAAGGTGACAATCCGGACGAGGAGCGACACATCACATACGCCCAACTACATGAACAAGTCTGCCGCTTTGCCAATGTGCTTCGCGCGCACAAGGTAAAGAAAGGTGACCGTGTCACCATTTACCTGCCGATGATTCCGGAAGCCGTTTATGCCATGCTGGCCTGCGCCCGCATCGGCGCCGTACATTCGGTGGTCTTTGGCGGATTCTCGCCCGACAGTTTGCGCGACCGTATCAAGGATTGCGCCGCCAAACTCTTGATTACCGCCGATTATGGCGTGCGCGGCGGCAAGCATGTCCCGCTCAAGCACAATAGCGATCTGGCACTGAAACAGTGCCCGGAGGTTAACAGCGTTCTAGTGGTACGGCGCACCGGTGACGGTATTGAGTGGCACGAAGGTCGTGACCACTGGCTGCATGAAGCTATGGCGGCGGTCAGCGCCGACTGCCCCGCCGAGCCAATGGGCGCGGAAGACCCGCTCTTTATTCTTTACACCTCCGGCTCAACCGGCAAGCCGAAGGGCGTGCTGCACACCTCCGGCGGTTACCTGCTTTATGCCGCCATGACGCATAAATATGCTTTCGATATGCGCGAAGGCGAGGTTTACTGGTGCACGGCGGATGTCGGCTGGGTGACGGGCCATAGCTATATTGTCTATGGGCCGCTGGCCAACGGCACCACCTCGCTGGTATTTGAAGGTGTACCAAATTATCCGGATAGTTCGCGCTTCTGGCGCGTGGTTGATAAGCACAAGGTCAATGTGTTTTACACCGCGCCCACCGCCATCCGCGCCCTGATGCGCGAAGGTGATGCGCCGGTCAAGGCGACCAGCCGCAAGAGTCTGCGTCTCCTCGCCAGCGTCGGCGAGCCGATTAATCCGGAAGCCTGGCTGTGGTATTGGCGCGTAGTGGGCGAAGAGCGCTGCCCGGTCATCGATACATGGTGGCAAACCGAAACCGGCGGCCATATGATTACCCCCCTGCCCGGCGCGACCCCGCTCAAGCCTGGTTCCGCCACATTGCCCTTCTTTGGGGTGCAGCCGGTGATTGTCGATAATGACGGCAAGGTGCTGGAAGACGCTTGCGAAGGAAACCTATGTATCGCCACGAGTTGGCCCGGGCAGGCGCGCACAGTTTATGGAGACCATCCGCGCTTTATCCAGACCTATTTCAGCACTTATCCGGGAAAATATTTCACCGGAGATGGCTGCCGTCGCGATGCCGATGGCTATTACTGGATTACCGGCCGCGTCGATGACGTCATCAACGTCGCCGGACACCGGCTGGGCACGGCGGAGATTGAGAGCGCCTTCGTCGCGCACAAATTGGTGGCGGAAGCTGCCGTCGTTGGATGCCCGCACGATATCAAGGGACAAGGGATTTACGCCTATGTCACACTCAAGCAGGGCGTGGCGGCGGATGAACCGTTGCGCCATGAGCTCGTCAACTGGGTGCGCCAGCAAATCGGCCCCATCGCCACGCCCGACCATATCCAGTGGGCGCCAGGGCTGCCCAAGACGCGCAGCGGCAAAATTATGCGCCGGATTTTGCGAAAGATTGCCGCCAACGAGATTGACAGTCTCGGCGATACCTCAACCCTCGCCGACCCCGCCGTGGTGGATAATCTTGTCAAAGACCGTCGGGTCTAAGCGAGTAGCCTGACGCTGCCATGCTGCACCTGCAGGAATTGCGCTTTACCGTGCAGGGCGCTGAACAATGCGGTTTCCGTGCCGCTGAGCCAGAACTGGCTACCGATGGCACAAAGCCAATCATAGAGCGCATCGCGGCGCGCGCTATCGAGATGGCTGGCGATATCATCGAGCAACAGCATGGGGGCTACGCCGCGCCACTGGCGCAACAGCTGCGCATGGCAGAGCATGATGGTGATGAGCAGCGCTTTTTGCTCACCGGTAGAACAAAGCTCAGCGGGCATTTGCTGCGGACGATGCAGTACCGTCAAATCGCTGCGCTGCGGGCCACGCGTGGTGGTGCCGCTCTGCTGATCCTGGGAGCGCGCTTCGGCGAATTCGCGTCGCAAAATTTCTTCGACCGTCAGAGCGGGGTTTTGTGCCAGGCTGTCTTCCGCAAGGCCGGTGAGCCGCAGCTCCGCCGCCGGGAAAGCGCCCTGCACCTTGGCCATCTGGGCATTTAACTGCTGCGCCATTTGCAGCCGTGCGGCGGCGATGGCGGTGCCGGTAGCTGCCATGACATCTTCCAGCGCATTGAGCCATGCCGGTTCATGGGGGCCATCGCGTAACAGGCGCATGCGTTCGCGCAGCGCTTCCTCATAGCGGGTCACGCGTCCGGCATGGGCGGGGTCAAAGCCATAGACCAGCCGGTCGAGCAATTTGCGCCGCGCGCTCTGGCCCTCAGCCAGAATCCGGTCAAGCTCCGGCACCATCCAGCTGATATTGAGCTGTTCGAGAAAGACATTCTGGTTGCGCGCCGGTTTGCCATCGACCCGCACGAGGCGGCGCGGCGGGCCGCTGCTTTCCGGATCAAGTCCCGTTGCCAGGGTGGTGAACCCAGCGGGATTATCAATCTCCGCAACAATCGCCCAAGGTTCGGGGTTATGACGCGCCTGCAAATCGCCGAGGGCAGCGCGTCGCAGACCGCGTCCCGGGCTGAACAGGCTGATGGCTTCCATGATATTCGTCTTGCCGCCACCATTGGGGCCGACGAGCACCACCGGCTCCGGCGCAACATCTAGCCGCAGCGCGCTATAGCTGCGAAAGGCCGTGAGCGTCAGACGGCGGAGGGCGTAAAGCATTAGCAGTCGATCAGGCTGAACTGCACTGTTCGTGCAGTAGAAAGCGCATCAGCAGCCAAACTGTTGAATGTTGCGCCAGAATGCGGCGAAAATGCTGGCTTCCGAGTACCGGCGCGCAGCATATGTCTCAATACGTGAGCACCGGAAGCGCAGGAACCCTGCATTTGCAGACCATTCTCACGCAACAGACTTACACGCGCATCGGCATGATGACGTAAAGCGCACTCGCATCCGCCACATCCTGCGCGATGACCGGCGCGGCGGCGTCGGCAAGCGTCAGGCGCAGACCGTCGCCCTTTATCTGCTGCGTGATATCCAGCAGATAACGCGCGTTGAAGCCGACATCGATGAGGGCGGCATCATAACGCGCCTCCAGCTCTTCGGTCGCGCTGCCCGCTTCCGGGCTGCTCGCGGTAATAGTCAGGTGGCCGGGGGCGAGCGCCAGCTTGACGGCGCGGGTCTTTT
>JAGOHT010000041.1 GCA_017996055.1 Alphaproteobacteria bacterium | reverse complement strand
CATCGTCCGGCCCGTTGGCTTTCTTGTTCGCGGGCATCAGCCCGGTGCCAACCCAGATTTGACCATGCTGCTGGGATAAAGTGAACAGATATTGCATCGTCGCGCCCTTATCACCATTGGTGGAGGCTGAATTAGTAAACCCTGCGGCTACCTTGTCTTTCCAGGCCTGCGTGAACCAGGGCTTGGAAGATGCATCAGCGAATTTTTTGAACTGCCAAGCCGGACCACCCATATAGGTCGGGCTGCCATAGATGATGGCGTCAACCGAAGCGAGCGCGGCAAAGGCCTCTTCCGGCAAATTCCCCTCCTTGTCGATGGCGTGCACCGCGACACTGACCCCGGCCACACGCGCAGCGCCTTCGCGCACCGCTTCGGCCTGTTTAGCCGTGTGGCCATAGCCGCTGAAATACACAATCGCTACATTTGTCATCGCTTTGCTCTCCTGGTTCAGTTTTGGCGACAGCCCCAAACAGTGAGAGAGTTAGGGCGATCATTTGTTTTGGCAACCATGTACTTAGGCCAGATGCGTAATCTGATTGACAAGTGCCAATAATTTCTCTAAAGTGATATCACTTTGATGTTATATTAATATTAACCAGCGTCACCAATCCAGGGAAAGGGCTCAGGCCATGGATCGTAAAATTTCTAAAGAAATCCCGCTTAGCAGCACTTCGGGTTATCTGGGTTTAATCGCGGCTTTCGCCGTGCCGGCGATTACCATCGTATTTCTGCGCAGCAACCCGCTGCTCATCGGCCTGGCTGTCGTTATAGAGCTGCTCCTGCTCAGCGGGCTTTATATGCTGCAACCCAATCAGTCCGCCGTGCTCACGCTATTCGGGAATTATGTCGGCACCGACCGCAGCGAGGGGCTGCGTTGGGCCAACCCATTTTACCGCAAAACGAAAGTCAGCCTGCGCGCGCAGAACATCATCAGCGAGAAGCTGAAGGTGAACGATAAGCGCGGCAATCCGGTCGAAATCGCTGCCGCCATCGTCTGGCGCGTGCATGACACGGCGCAGGCGACCTTCGATGTCGAGGATTGCTACGGCTTTGCCAGGATGCAGGCCGAATCCGCCATTCGCCACGTCGCTTCAAACTATGCCTATGACGAGGGCGATGTGGCTCACGGCGCCGTGCCGGAAGTCACTTTGCGCGGCAGCATGGACGAGGTGGCGGCGAGCTTAGTGCGCGAATTGCAAGAACGTTTGCAGCGCGCCGGAATCGTCATTGAAGAAGCGCGACTGACCCACCTCGCCTACGCGCCTGAGGTTGCCTCCGTCATGTTACGGCGGCAGCAGGCCGAAGCAGTGTTGGCCGCAAGGCAGAAAATCGTGGCTGGCGCGGTCAGCATGGTGGAAACGGCGCTCCAGCAGCTCTCCGAGCGCAACATCATTCAATTGGATGATGAGCGCAAAGCGGCGATGGTCAGCAATCTGCTAGTCGTGCTGTGCTCAGAGAGCGAAGCACAACCGATCATTAATGCGGGCACCTTATATAACTAGACACAAGGTTCGTGATGGCCAGCCCCGGCAAAAAAAGCTTCCCGCTCCGCATCGACCCGGAACTCTGGTCGGTGCTGGAGCGGTTGGCGGCGACCGAGATGAGGAGCGTCAACGCGCAGATGGAATTTATGCTGCGTGAAGCCGCAAAAAAACGCGGACTTATGAAGTAGGGCAATGAGAGGAAAATGATGTCCTGGTTCAAGAAGCTTGAGCAGCAAAACATCCCACCCGGCATGAGCGATGAAGACTATGCCGCGATGCAAGTGGCGATGAAGCCATACAAGACCCGCGTTGGTATTTTCACGGTCATAATCCTGCTCGCCATGTTCGGTAGTTTGTTCTTGTTCATTTTCACGGAGCCGATGCGTGCCTGGGAAACCATGCCCCTGCTCTTTGTGCTGACCACGCCACTGACATATTTTCTTGTCCGCGCGTCGATGCAGCTTCTTTTCGCAGCACTGCCCCCGTCTACTGAGCATACAACGACAAACAACCCTATGATCCAGCGTGGTGGTTTCCTGTCTGACGTGTTTGGTTGGTATCATACGGGCGTCCAGCGTATTCCAAATCCGCATGTGCGCCGCAACCAAAGCGGCCTGGTTATTCTGCACACAGCTACCATCAGCGCCGCACTTATGACAGGTGTGCTCGCCATCAACCATTATGCCGACACGAGCGAGCCAAAAGTCTACACGATCGCTGTCGAGAGCAAGTATATTTCACACGGCAAACATGGTAGCCGCTATTACAAGCTGCGCTTCCCCTCGCCGGTCGACTCCATTTTACCTTTTGCCTACGACACGCATGAAATCGTGCAAACCAACCGTGGTGATTACGACCGTATTGTTCCGGGTCAGACGACTGTGACGATTGAAGTGCATAGCGGGGCGCTCGGTCTACCCTGGTTCAAGCATAACCGTCATTATCTTGATGGGCTGGCCGATGGCATCAGCCTGCCCAGCCAGGGTGTTGCCGACAAGGCTCTAGCAGCAGCCTGCACCTGGCGCGACACATTCAACCTCCAGCAGGAAATCCCGCCCATTTCCACCAATGACTTCCATCGCGACTATTGGCCAAACGGCAAGCTGCGCTCGGAAGAGCCCCTGGTAAACGGCGCTATTCATGGCGTTGGGCATTATTGGTTCGATGACGGCCGCCCCTATGCCAATATCCCCTATCGCCAGGGCAAGAAGCACGGCACATTCACACTCTACCGCCAGGACGGCACGGTTGAGCAGCAACTCAGCTATAAAGATGGCGTCCCCTATGGCATTAATGCCTGGATGGGAGCGGATGGTCAGGTCTCCGCCAGCTACGTCTTTATCAGCGAAGGCGAGCATTATCCGGTAACCGACTGTCAAAAATACAAATAGTAAGGTTAACAAGACCAGCTTTCCGCGTTGCAGACTTGCCCGCGCCATAATTTCGGGCTATGGATTCACCCTCATCAATGTCAACCGAGGGGAATGCTTATGGCGCGGCGGAAAATTGCTTTGGTGGGTGCCGGTCAAATCGGCGGAACGCTGGCGCTACTCGCAGCGCAGAAAGAGCTCGGCGACGTTATCCTCGTCGATATTGCCGAAGGTATCCCGGAAGGCAAGGCGTTGGACCTCGACCAGACTGGTGCAGCTGAAGGCTACAACGCCAAAATCACCGGTAGCACGGATTACAGCAAAATCGCTGGCGCCGACGTCGTCATAGTCACTGCTGGCGTCCCGCGCAAACCGGGCATGAGCCGTGACGATTTGATCGGTATCAATACCGGCATCGTCAAAGCTGCGGGCGAAAACATCAAGAAGCACGCGCCCAACGCTTTCGTCATCGTTATCACTAACCCGCTCGACGTCATGGTATGGGTGATGCAGCAGGTCACCGGCTTTGCTCCCAACAAGGTGGTTGGCATGGCGGGTGTGCTCGACAGCTCACGCTTCCGTTCCTTTTTGGCGGCTGAATTCAACGTCGCGATGGAAGATGTCTATGCCTGCGTTCTCGGCGGCCATGGCGACACGATGGTGCCGATGGTACGCTACTCAACGGTCGCTGGTATTCCGCTGCCCGACCTGATCAAGATGGGTTGGACGAGCCAAGAACGCATTGACCAAATCGTGCAACGCACGCGGGATGGCGGGGCGGAGATAGTCAAGTTGCTAAAGACGGGTTCGGCGTTCTACGCGCCTGCCGCTTCGGCAATCGCGATGGCGGAGAGCTACCTTAAAGACCAGCGCCGTATTTTGCCCTGTGCCGCACAGCTGACCGGCCAGTATGGCGTCAACGGCCTATATGTCGGAGTGCCGGTGGTGATTGGTGCTGGCGGCGTCGAGAAAATTGTCGAGATGCAGCTCAGCGCTGAGGAAAAGGCGATGTTCGACAAGTCGGTTGCGGCGGTTCGCGAATTGATGGACGCCGCGCGTCCCCTCTTGAGCAAGGCGGCATAAAATGCGGAAGATTTTTTCCTCTGTTTTGGCATTGACTGTTTTAGCGCTTACGCCAGCTTATTCGGCGGATACCACAATACCCAATCAAGGTCAGGCGGTTGTGCAGCAAGTGCCTTCAACGCAGAACGCGTCGCCTGTAGTTGGTGTGGCACACCCTATAGATAGCGGTGTGCCGGCCTTTGCCCGAGAACCTGATGCACCCGCTGCGCCAAACGCAGCGGCTATCACCTGTCCCAAAGAATTGCGTAACCAGGTTAGTATCGACGATCCACATGCCAAAGACTGGATTGTCGGCGGCCCCGACCAGACCACCCCCTTGAAAGGGGCTCGTCTTTTCGCTGGCCCTCCTGACGAGAAAACCATTGAGCGCTATAATGAGTTGACAGCAATTCCGTTTATGAATCGTGACAAAGGGGAATTTCAACAGGTTTGGACCTTCGATGAAAAGCTTTTACAAGCTGGCATCCTCTTGGTCTGCGACTATTCTGGCAACAACCATTTCTTGATGAGGGCGATTCCGCCAGGAACCAAGGATTGCAAAGAACTCGATCCGGTCGACAAGAACGACATTTCGATAACCACTGTTGTCTGCCAGTAAGCATTTTTAGGCCATTTCTGGCACTTGCTTGCTACTCCGAAAGGCGTTATGCAACTGCCATCTTTTGTGCGGCGCAGCGTGGTCAGCTTTCCGACACGGTTTTGGCGCTGCGTTTCAAGTATGGAGTCCCCATGAATATCCATGAATACCAGGCTAAATCACTGATGCGCCGCTATGGCGTCGCGGTTCCGCTGGGTTATGTCGCCTATACGGCTGGCGAAGCGACGGAAGCTGCGCAGAAACTGCAAACGGAAACAGGAACAGCGGTCTGGGTCGTCAAAGCTCAAATCCATGCCGGTGGGCGTGGCAAGGGCGGTGGCGTCAAAGTCGTGAAGACGCTCGACGCGGTGAAAGCTGAAGCGCAGCGCATGATTGGCATGAATCTGGTCACGCACCAAACTGGACTAAAAGGCCAGGAAGTTAAGCGCATCTATATTGAGCAGGGCTGCAATATCAAGCGCGAACTGTATCTCGGCATGCTGGTTGATCGCGCCACCAGTCGTATCACCGTGATGGCCTCAACCGAGGGCGGGATGGAGATCGAAGAAGTCGCTGCCCATCATCCGGAAAAAATTCTTAAAATTGCCATCGACCCCGTCACCGGCCTACAAGCTTATCATGCGCGCAAGGTCGCCTTCGGCCTTGGCCTGACTGGTAAGCAAGTCAATAAGGCAACCAGCTTCATGCAGGCGATGTATAAAGCCTTCACTCAGCTGGATTGCGCCATCGTTGAAATTAATCCGCTCGTCGTTACGGGCGATGACGACATCATCGCGCTCGATGCCAAGATGGTCTTCGATGATAATGCCCTGTTCCGCCACCCCGATGTCGAGCAAATGCGCGACGAGAGTGAAGAAGACCCCGCAGAAGTTGAGGCGAGTAAACATGGCCTCAATTATGTGAAACTCGAAGGCAATATCGGCTGCATGGTCAATGGCGCTGGTCTTGCTATGGCCACGATGGACATCATCAAGCTTTACGGCGGCCAACCTGCGAACTTCCTTGATGTCGGCGGCGGCGCCACCCGCGAGCGCGTGACCACGGCTTTTAAAATTATTCTCTCTGACCGTAACGTCGAAGGTATTCTGGTCAATATCTTCGGTGGCATCATGCGTTGCGATGTGATTGCTGAAGGCGTTATTGCCGCGGCGAAGGAAGTTAGTCTGCATGTACCGCTAGTCGTCCGATTGGAAGGTACGAATGTGGAGTTGGGTAAGAAAATTTTGGCTGAAAGTGGTCTGCCGATTTTGGCTGCAGATAATCTCGCCGATGCTGCCGAAAAGGTCGTCCGCGCCGTGAAAAAGGAAGCTGCATAATGGCCGTTCTCGTCGATAAAAATACTAAAGTCATCTGCCAGGGATTTACCGGTAGCCAGGGCACTTTTCATTCCGAACAGGCCCGCGCCTATGGCACCAAGATGGTCGGTGGAGTAACGCCCGGCAAGGGCGGCACAACTCACCTCGATTTGCCTGTATTCGATACGGTTGCTGAAGCGGTCGCCAAGACTGGCGCGAATGCTTCGGTGATTTATGTGCCGCCGCCTTATGCGGCCGACGCTATTCTGGAAGCTATTGATGCCCAAGTGCCTTTAGTGGTTTGCATCACCGAGGGCATTCCGGTCATCGACATGATTACCGTCAAGCGCGCGCTCACAGGCTCAAAAACGCGCCTCATCGGGCCAAATTGCCCTGGTGTCATCACGCCTGGCGAGTGCAAAATCGGCATTATGCCGGGACATATTCATAAGCGCGGCAAAATCGGCATCGTCTCGCGCTCCGGCACATTGACCTATGAAGCTGTTGCACAGACCACTGCCGCAGGTCTTGGCCAGACCACTTGCATCGGCATCGGTGGTGATCCCGTCAATGGCACCAACTTCGTCGATGCGCTGGAAATGTTCCTCGCCGATGATGAGACGCAGGGCATCATCATGATTGGTGAAATTGGTGGTAGCGCTGAAGAGGAAGCGGCCGAATTCTACAAGGCCGCCAAAAAGAAGAAGCCGATTGTCGGGTTCATCGCGGGTGTGACGGCACCGCCAGGTCGCCGCATGGGTCATGCGGGTGCCATCATTTCCGGTGGCAAAGGTTCCGCGACTGACAAAATCGAGGCCATGCGCGCCTGCGGTTTCATGGTCGCCGACAGCCCTGCTGCACTCGGCACGACGATGTTGAAGGCCATGGCAGCTTAACTCATCGTGGGGCACCGCATGGTACGCAAGCATTTAAGTTTTGTTTTTGGTTTATGCGTGAGCGCTGGTTTTTTTTTGCCAGCAGCTGCTGATGATACACTAAGCAAAGCCCAAGCATTTTTTACAGAGTTTGTTAGAAAAGGCGATGCTTACGATACGTCTCTTGCCGAGATGTATGCTGATTCTGTTCGCTATGAAGTTCACGTTACTATGCCTGATGGCCAGTTAAGCAGCCAGAACCTCAATGCTGTCCAGGTTCGCGATATGGTCAGGCAAACGCTTCCCATGGCCGCTCATCAAAAAGCTAAGGTCGATTTCAAAAATGTGGCCTATGAGAAAACGCCCGAAGGCGTCAAAGTGACTGCACGCGTTGCCTATCGAGATATGTGTTACACTGATGATCAGTATATGATGATCATTGCGCGTGATACGAAGGGCACAGAGAAAATTACCCACGAAGTCTTGCGTTTGCCTGCGGCATCGCAATGCCGATGATGCACCCACATCACGAAGAGTGCGTTAATAGATAGCGGGTACCATGCTGAACTCCATTACCTTCCACGCTGAAACACCCGGTCCGCGCCTCTTAGTTTTTGGTGCCGTGCATGGTGACGAGGTTTGCGGAACGTTGGCTATTCGTCGGCTTCTGCCCGAATTTGAAAACGGAGCCCTGACGCTACTCAAGGGGCGTGTGACGTTTGTGCCGGTCTGCAATCCGCGCGCCTATGCACAGAATGTGCGTTATACGGAGCGCAATCTCAACCGCAACCTGCTGCCACAGGCAAAGCCAGATTGCTATGAGGCGGTGCTCGGTAATCTGCTCTGCCCGCTCATCCAGGACTGTGATGTGCTGCTCGATATCCATTCCTACCATGTTGGTGGTCCCGCCTTTATTTTTATCGACCCCGCCGATGATGCCAATATTGCTTTTGCGTCTGCCTTGGGCTCGGATACGGTCATCAGCAATTTCGCCGATGCCATTGCGACGACGGGTCGCAGTACCGGCGATGCCGCGACCTGGTCCATTGGCACGACGGAATATGCCCGCATGTTCGGCGCGATGTCCGTTACGCTGGAATGTGGCCAGCATCAGGCGCCGGAAGCGCCGGAAGTCGCCTATCAGGCCATCCTCGGCGCTTTGCGGCACCTCGGCATGGTAGCTGGTGCATCACAATCAGTTGCCAAACCGCGCCATGTCGTGGTGGAAAGCGTGGTCTATCGCGATGATGCAGGCAGTTTTGCCAAGCCGTGGCAGCATCTCGATAGCATCAAGGCCGGAACGCTTATCGCGACCCGTGCCAATGGCGAGCGCCTTGTCGCCCCCAAGGACAGCGTCATCATTCTGCCCCGCGGCGATGCCGAGATGGGGGCTGAGTGGTATTATTTCGGGCATGAGGCCAAACTTTAACTCGTTGGCGTAATGCCTTTTTTCGGCAGGCGATTTTTTCCTACCAAAAAGCGTAGAAACGGTTATTTTAACCTTATCGAATGCGGGGGCTGCCCGCCGAATAATCTTTTGCTCCATCAATGGGAACGGTCAAGATCAAAACTGGCCGGTTAGATGCGATGTCACTGCAACAACAAAGCTTTCTTTCTTCCGCCAATGCCGATTTCGTCGCAGAGCTTTATGCGCGATTTCGGGCAGCGCCGGAGAGCGTCGACCCCAGCTGGGCAAGCTTCTTCGCCGGACTGCAGGACGATGAAAAAGCGTTGCTCGGCGAGTTGCGCGGGGCTTCGTGGGCACCACGACCGGCCAACAAAATTGTCGGCAATACGCTGAGCGATGAAACCCCAAAGCCTGTGGCCAAAAACGGCAAGGCCGCACCGGAGTCCGCAGCTGTCGCAGCAGCAGCCTCGTCTTCTTCGGCACAGCTGCGTGCCGCAACGCAGGACAGTCTGCGCGCGCTTATGCTTATCCGCTCCTATCGTGTACGTGGCCATCTTGCGGCGAAGCTCGACCCACTCGGGCTGATGGAGCGCGCGAGCAACGCCGAGCTTGACCCAGCGCATTATGGCTTTACCGCTGCTGACTTAGATCGCCCGATTTTCATCGATGGTGTGCTTGGCTTTGAAACCGCAAGTTTGCGGCAAATCATCACCCGCCTGCAGTCCGTTTATTGCGGCACGGTCGGCGTCGAATTCATGCACATCCAGAGCCCAGAAGAGAAGCACTGGCTGCAGACCCGTATCGAAGCGGGCAATCTTAACAGCGCTTATGAGAAGCCAAAAAAACTCAAAATTTTACAGCGCCTGATGGCGGGCGAAGGGTTTGAGAAATTTCTGCAGGTCAAGTTCACCGGTGTGAAGCGCTTTGGCCTGGAAGGCGGCGAGACGATGATTCCGGCGCTCGAGGCGATGATTGAGCGCGGCGCGGAGCTTGGTTTACGCGAAGTCGTCGTCGGCATGGCGCATCGTGGCCGCCTCAACGTCTTGACAAATATTCTCGGCAAGCCCTTCACAGCGATGTTCGCCGAATTCCAGGGCACGAGCGCTTACCCCGACAGTGTACAAGGTTCGGGCGATGTGAAATATCATCTCGGCACCTCGACCGACCGCGAATTCGCGGGCAAGACGGTACATCTGACGATGAACGCCAATCCTTCGCATCTTGAGTGGGTAAATCCGGTCGCCGTTGGTCGCGTCCGCGCCAAGCAGCAGCAATATTCCGGCAGCCACCGCACCTCCGATGACGCGCGCGACCAGGTCGCCGCCTTGCTCATTCATGGCGATGCCGCCTTTGCAGGACAAGGCATTGTTCCGGAAACTTTGATGCTCTCGGAACTGCTTGGCTACCGCACGGGTGGGACGCTGCATTTTGTCATCAACAACCAGGTGGGCTTTACGACCAGCCCGCAATATGCCCGCTCTGGCGTTTATTGCACGGATGTCGCGAAGATGATCCAAGCGCCGATCTTTCACGTCAATGGCGACGACGTTGAAACGGTGGTGCGCTGCGCCGTGCTCGCCATGGAATATCGCCAGCAGTTCCACCGCGATGTCGTCATCGATATGGTCTGCTATCGTCGCCATGGCCACAATGAAAGCGATGAACCGGCCTTCACTCAGCCGCTGATGTATGCCGCTATCAAGCAGCATCCGACGGTGTTTGATGTTTACAGCCAAAAGCTGACCGCCGAAGGCACCTTTACCGCAGCAGAAGTTGGCGCGGTGCAGCAGGAATTCATGGCCCGGATGGAGCGCGATTTCCAGGCCGCTACCCATTACAAGCCGAACAAGGCCGACTGGCTGGAAGGCAAATGGCAAGGGCTTGAAGCGTCACGGAATAGCGAAGAAGCGCAAGTGCAAACGGGTGTTGAGCCCGCGCTCTTACGCGAAGTTGGCCACGCGATCAGTAAGGTTCCTGCCGATTTTGCAATTAACCCGAAGATCGCCAAGCAGCTTGAAGCCAAGCGCGCGATGATTGATGGAGGCGAAGGCCTCGACTGGGCGACCGCCGAAGCGCTCGCGTTCGGCACGCTGCTGGTTGAGGGCACACCGGTTCGCTTATCAGGGCAAGATGTAGGACGAGGCACCTTCTCGCAACGCCATGCCGTGCTCTATGACCAAAACAACGAAACACGCTATCGCCCACTCAGCAATCTCCGCCAGGAGCAGGCCGTTTTCGAAGCTCATGATAGCCCCCTCTCAGAAGCGGCTGTCCTGGGATTTGATTATGGCTTCTCGCTTGCTGAGCCCCATGCCTTGGTGTGTTGGGAAGGTCAATTCGGCGATTTCGTCAATGGCGCACAAATTATCATCGACCAGTTCATTGCGTCGTCCGAATCCAAGTGGTTGCGGATGTCCGGCATCACACTTTTGCTGCCGCACGGCCATGAGGGTCAGGGCCCCGAGCATAGCTCCTGCCGACTTGAGCGCTTCCTGCAGCTCTGCGCTGAAGAAAACTGGCAAGTCGCCAACTGCTCAACCCCTGCCAACTATTTCCATATCCTACGACGGCAAATTCGCCGTAATTTCCGCAAGCCGCTCATCCTGGCGACACCGAAATCGCTGTTGCGGCATAAGATGTGCATCTCGAAGCTCAGCGAATTCGGCCCGAATACCAGCTTCCAGCGCGTGATCGCCGAAACCGCGAGCAACCTCGTGCCAGGCGCGCGCGTGAAACGCGTCGTGCTCTGCAGCGGCAAGATTTATTACGACCTCGCGGCCGCGCGCGAAGTGCAGAAAATTGACGATGTGGCGATTGTACGCCTCGAACAGTTTTACCCCTTCCCGCATAAATTGTTGGCGCAGGAGCTGGCGCGCTATCCGAATGCCGATATCATATGGTGTCAGGAAGAGCCAGAAAATCAGGGCGGCTGGTTCTTTGTCGATCGCCGGATTGAAGCCGTGCTCACCGATCTTGGTGGTAAGTTTAAGCGTCCTGTTTTTGTAGGACGGGCTCCGGGTGCGGCACCAGCAACGGGTTCGCTCAAGCGTCATAATAAAGAGCAAGAAGTAATCCTCAATCAGGCACTGGGGAGCGCTGCAACGGCGGCGCTGGCAGCGAATGGTTGACCGGC
Organism: Alphaproteobacteria bacterium; assembly: GCA_017996055.1. Taxonomy (GTDB): domain Bacteria; phylum Pseudomonadota; class Alphaproteobacteria; order UBA9219; family RFNS01; genus JAGOHT01. The sequence goes on along the minus strand of JAGOHT010000041.1, from coordinate 2,563 downwards.
ACAATAGAGCGTTCTAATCCCCACCTAGCTTTCACTTTTCCCAAGCGTAAGAGGCTCCTATGAATACGCAAATCATCGTTCCGCCGATGGGCGAATCCGTCGCTGAGGCAACTGTTGCCAAGTGGCTTAAGCAAGTTGGCGACAATGTGAAGCTCGATGAGCCATTGGTCGAGCTTGAGACTGACAAAGTGACGCTTGAGGTCAATGCGGCGGTTGCAGGCGTCATTAGCGCCATCAAAGCCCCGACTGGCAGCAATGTCGCAGTCGGTGCCATTCTCGGCGAAATTAACGCCATTAGTTCTGGTGCTGGCACGTCCCTCCCCTCTGCGCCCACCAAAGCGCCACCGCCATCCGCCGCGCCGGCAAATGCGTCCGCCGCGCCCGCCATGGTCATGCCCGCCGCCCAGAAATTAGCACAGGAACGTGGGGTGAACCCCTATGCCATCGCCGGTTCCGGATTGGGCGGTCGCGTATTAAAGGAAGATGTTCTCGCGGCAGGGGTTAAACTGGCAACCTCCACGCTGGCTGCTGTACCAGCAGCGGCTCCAGCCCCTGTGGCCGCACCGGTTGCGAAGGCTCCTGCGGCACCGAGCGGTCCGCGCACGCGCGGTGACCGCGAAGAGCGTATCCGCATGACACGGCTGCGCCAGCGTATCGCCGAACGCCTCAAGGAGGCGCAAAATACGGCTGCGATGCTGACGACATTCAATGAGATTGACATGACCAATGTCATCGCGCTTCGCAATTTGCATAAAGACAATTTTGAGAAGAAGCACGGCGTCAAGCTTGGCTTCATGAGCTTCTTTGTCAAAGCCTGTATCGTCGCGTTGAAGGAAATCCCAGCCGTAAACGCGGAAATCGACGGCGATGATTTGGTCTATAAGAATTACTATGATATTGGCGTCGCCGTGGGTACAGCCCAAGGCCTGGTTGTGCCAGTCGTGCGCGATGCCGACACGCTCAGCTTTGCCGCCACGGAGAAAACTATTGGCGAACTCGGCAAGAAAGCGCGCGACGGAAAGCTCAGCATGGCGGAATTGACCGGCGGCAGCTTCACCATCACCAATGGTGGCGTCTATGGCTCGCTGATGAGCACCCCGATTTTGAACCCGCCGCAATCCGGTATTCTCGGGATGCACGCCACGAAAGAACGGGTCGTCGCTGTCAATGGCAAGATTGAAATCCGCCCGATGATGTATGTCGCGCTTTCCTATGACCATCGCGTGATCGATGGCCGCGAAGCTGTGACCTTCCTGGTGCGTGTCAAGGAATGTATCGAAAATCCGGAACGCATTTTGCTGGATGTCTAGGCCTGCCTCTCTGATGGGATAACCGGCCATGTCATCGAAGTTTCGCCCGTTGCTCTTTTGCCTTGCCACACTGCTGGTGGCAGGGTTGCATGGCGCGGTTGCCGTAGCGAAAACGGTGTCGCCCGATAGCCTGGCTGCCTATGAAGCGGGCATTAAAAGATCATGCCAAACTGATGCCGACTGCGTCGTCAAGGACGTCCACAATTGCTGCGGCTACTACCCTAGCTGCGTGAACAAGACTGCCAAAACGGATACCGCGCGTGTACAGAAGTTGTGCGCAATGTCCGCCTTGACCAGTATCTGCGGCTTTCCGGAAATCAGCAATTGCGCCTGTAGCAATGGCGCCTGTCATCCTTCCAATACAGACACCCACACATTGGCACCGCGTGCCCAATAGTTTATGACGAAACCAGAAATGTAGGGAATGACTATGACTGAGCAAAGCTTCGATCTCGTCGTTATCGGCGCAGGCCCTGGCGGTTACGTCGCCGCCATTCGCGCGGCACAACTGGGTATGAAGGTGGCGTGTGTGGAAATGCGCGCGACTTTGGGAGGCACCTGCCTCAATGTCGGCTGCATCCCGTCCAAGGCGCTGCTGACCAGCTCGGAGAAATTCGCCGAAGCGCGTGACCATTTCGCACTCCACGGCGTGATGTTTGACGGTCTGAGCTTCGACCTGAAGGCCATGATGGCGCACAAGAACAAGGTGGTCGCCGATAATACGGCGGGCATCGCCTTCCTGTTCAAGAAACACAAAATTGCACATCTGATTGGACGCGGCACGATTACCGCACCCGGACAAATCTTGGTCCGTGGCGACAAAGGCAGTCAGGCCGTCAAGGCCCAGCATATCATCATCGCTACCGGCTCGGAATCGACGCCGCTGCCCGGCATTACGGTTGATGAAAAACGTATTGTCACCTCGACCGGCGCGCTCGAATTGAGTGCCGTGCCGAAAACGATGGTGGTAGTTGGCGGCGGCGTTATCGGTCTTGAGATCGGCTCGGTCTGGCAGCGGCTGGGCACACAGGTCACGGTCGTTGAATTTGCTGACCGGATTCTACCGACGATGGATGGCGAAATATCAAAGCAAATGCAGCGCATTTTGGCCAAACAAGGGATGCAGTTTAAGCTAGCGAGCAAAGTGACCAGCGCGATTGCTGGCGCGCATGATGTCGGATTGACGCTTGAAGCGGCAGCGGGCGGCAATCACGAGACCATGATTGCCGAATAGGCGGTTGGCGACCGTGAAC
>JAGOHT010000194.1 GCA_017996055.1 Alphaproteobacteria bacterium | reverse complement strand
CATCCAACAAACACAGCGCACCCGCCGCATCGAAACAGCGTAGGCCATAATCATGCGTTGCGACATGGCGCTCGGCGAAACTATCATCAATCAGTACGGCGTTGGGTTCGGTCATCTGCGCGCCTTTGGTGACGCGGAGGTCGGTCGGCAAGTGAATGATGCGGTCAAACAACAGCTGTAGCCGGAAATGCGCGAGGGTTGCCGCAAGGTCGCCGCGATGGCGCGTGATGAGATGCACGGGAATGCCGCGATTACGGCACTGGAAAATCAGCGCCACCAGGCGCGGATTAACGGCACCACGCAGAATAAGCGTGTCGTCGAGATCGATATAGAGTGCACCCAGAGGCTGGTCATAGAGAAAGCGGGTGTCCAGGCTACGGCCAAGCACCATAGAATGAGCGAAAGCATCAATCGATAAATCAAAACCAGCCGCTTCATAAAGGCTCAGTAAGGCAAAATTTGGCCCACCCGCACGGCTCAGTGCCATGCTGCCCGCGATACGCGGCGCGACCTCAAGCAGGGTGAGCACCCCGGCTGCATCGCGTTTGAGTTGAAAAAACCAAGGACCATGCAGTTCTAATCTTTCGGCAATGCGCGCGGCGAGCACCTTGGCTTCCGGGAGATTGGCAGGTTGGGTGCGCGTGGCGATGCCGGTCCGGGTCTGCAATCGTTCCCGCGCGGCCGCGAATAGCACAGCTTTGCTACGCTGGCTGAAGCAGTCCACCGTATATTCTACTCCCGGCAGATACGTAAGGACGATGAGGTCAGGTTCTGCGGCGAGTGCCTGGTTGAGGTCGGCGCGGTTATCGATGCGCCGTGCGCGCTGGCTACCCTGCCCGCAATCTGGTTTGACGAAAACCGGAAAAACCATGGCGGGGTCATCGACTGCCCACTGGCGTGGCACCGGCACTATGCTGGTGAGAGCGGCATAAGTTTTGCTTTTTGCGCGGCAAAGCTTAACGGTGGCTGCAGGCGCACCGAGAATGGCAGATGAGATGTCTGCGGCATGAGCACTCAACCACAACAGCACATCGTCATAAGCCGGAAATATCGCATCGATGCGCTCACGGGCGATGAGAGACTGCAACGCAGGCAGACAGGCGAAGTCGTGAATGCTGGGAATGGTATGCAAGCGCTGAAAATGAAAGTCAGCCGCGCTTGGCCCGGGCTGCATCGCTCCATGCAGCACGACCTCCTTGCAATCACGCAGGCTACGAAAGATTTCCAGCCCCACCTCGCTGGCGGCGGGAAAGACCAGAACATTCCAGGGGCGGTCAGGACGGAGCATGGCGAACGCTGGCGGTGGGAGAGACGGCGAGTCTAGAGTATTTTTCATTGCGAGCAAACGGCCTCTGCGGGCAGGATGGCGCGATGAACGAGATCCCAGCCCCTCTGCCAGTTGAAGAGCCCGCGCTTTGCGCTGATTGTGGCAAGCCCATGCCGCTTTGCGTCTGTGCCGCGTTGCAGCGCCATACCAACCGCGTCTTTGTCCTCGTGCTCCGTCATCCACAGGAGCAGGATAAGATTTTGGGTACTGCGCGATTGCTGACCCAGCAGTTGGACAACAGCCTGCTAAAAACCGGCTTATCTTGGGCGAGTCTGAGTCAGGTACTGGGGCGACCTACCGAGGCGAAGAAATGGGGTGTACTTTTTCTGGGCTCTGCCAAAACGGCAGAACCACTGCCACGTCAGGTATTGACTGCGCTGACAACCAAGGGAATGGTCGCCATCGACCAGACCGAACGGCTACAGAGTTTGGAAGGCATCATTCTTCTCGATGGCACCTGGCAGCAGGCCAAGGCGCTGTGGTGGCGCAATGCTTGGTTGTTAAAGTGCCAAAGGCTTGTTTTGCAGCCCCCCCGACGTTCGCTCTATGGCAAACTGCGCCGTGAACCAAGGGCAGAGAGCGTGGCCACGCTGGAAGCGGCCGCCTTTGCCCTGGCGGCTTTGGAGCCGGAGCATGAGTGGGAAAGACAGCTTTTGCCGGCTTTCCAAACGCTCTTGCAAAAAGTGGCCTTGCTACCCACGCAAGAAAAATTAAAAGAGGCTTTAGCGGGTAGAAAAGCGACCAAGACAAAAAATGCCTATAAAAGAAGACGATAGGCGCAATGTTCATCATATATGGGGTAAATCAAAGCAGTTTTCGGGTGGCTTTTATCAAAACTTCATATATTTTTTAGGTCGGGCTGGTGATATAGTAATGGCAGAGTCCGTTCAGATCGAACGAGTGAGGGAAGTGATGAACAACACGAATGCGCGTCGGCGTTTGTTGGACTGGCAGGCTTTTGCGCTGGCGGCGCTTCTGGTTTTTGCTGCACAGCCAGCACATGCGGTTGCTTTTGACTGGGGCACTCTGATCTGCGGATTTGCGCAACAGAATAGCGGTTGGCCGAATTTTGTGCATTGGATAGCTTATATTACGGGCACTTTTTTTGTCGCACGCGGCATTTATTTGGCGCGCATGTGGACAGACGATCCCAACCGTAACCCAATCCATAAAGTTTTGCTTTACTGTTTCACAGGGGCAGCGCTCCTTGTGTTTCCGAGCTTTGTAAGAATGATAGGTCAGTCCTATTTCGGCGCAGCCCTCCCTGTTGGTGGTGGATATGCCTGCACGCCAGGAGCCGTTGCGGCGGTACCTGGGCCTTTGGCAGGGCTTGATGTTCTGGCGCGCAATTTTGTTGAAAATATACGTGACCCGTTTTTCTTTTTTGCCGGTTGGATGTGTTGGTGTCTCGGTGCATTCTTTATGTATCGTGGCCTCAACAAAATGTCGAAATATAATACCGATCCAAAGGCTTATTCAATTCAGGCCGTTATTGCCAACTTTATGGTTGGTGCAATGCTCATGTGGATTGGCCAAGCCAAGAATGTACTCATGTCATCGATATTCGGCGGGGCTTATGGCGGGTGCGGTCTCGTGACGGCGAATGGTGGTATGCTGGGCGGTGCAGCGCACGATACTTTCGCCTCCTGTGGTGGCGCAGGAACCGGCTTGATCAATTGGGTGGGGCTTGGTTTTGCCGGTCCGACAGCAACATTCGACCAAGCCTATATCGCAGCGACCATGTTCTTCCAGATCGTTGGGTTTATCGCCTTTATTCGCGGCTGGCTGCTCGCCAAGGCGCATGTGGAAGGCGTTGGGAACGCTACTATGGGACAAGCGCTCACCCACATCATTGGTGGGGCTATCTGTATGAATATTATTGTTTTCTTGCGCGCGGCGCAAAACACCTTTGGCGTGAATTTCTTCTTATAATGCTGCAAAGCAGCAACTTATCGCTAAAATACACGTATAATTTACTTGTCGCATATAAAGTTCTGTGGCACGATGAAGTTGCGACATGCTAATTGCGGGTCGTAACATAAGTGAAATGAAGTGACACGTGTCAACCGCGTCGTGAGACGCATAAACAAATGGAGTGAACTATGTCGATGAAGCAAATCAATAAGTTTGCATTTGGCGCAGCCGTTGCTGCTCTGGCTCTGGTGCCGGAAGCTGCTCACGCGTTTGCGGCCGGTATGCAGGCGGCGAGCGGTTCGGATATCGCTGGCCAGATCACGCAGATGGCGAACCAGACCTCGGGCACCCCGGCGCTGATCGCTTGGTCTGCTTACATCATCGGTACCTTCTTCGTCTGTATCGGTATCTTCAAGCTGAAGGCGCACTCGGACAATGCAGCGCAGAACAAGCTTGGCCCAGCTCTGGGTCTGCTGTTCACCGGTGCGGCGTTCC
>JAGOHT010000040.1 GCA_017996055.1 Alphaproteobacteria bacterium | reverse complement strand
CGCCGATACTGTCCGATGCGCACCTTGCGCTTATTCATGCGGGCAAGATTTTTGGTTATCAGGAAGATTTTCGTGTTGTGAGCGCACCCTCCACGGTCTTTGCGGGCGTGACGGAGCTGAAGAATGCTGCTTATCAAGCCTATTTAGAAAATCAAGGCGAACGTGCCGGATTCTATCAAGGCAATAAGGCGGGGAGTAGCATCGGGCGCGATTTTTTACCGACCACCCCGATACCAGGGATCTATTTCCTGCAATCACCCGCGCTGCTGCGGCAGCCAGATTCTGCGCCAGTTCGGTTTCCTGCAGCGAGCGCGGGCATAAAATCGACCATTGGCGCGCTTATGCGACGCTTTGGACATAACCGCCCCTGACACTTAACCCAGGTTCAAAATTGAAGCATTCTTCTAAGGCAAGCTATTTTACAGGCTCAGACCGCGTCTTATAGGTGCCAAGAGGTTCCGGCGACCAAAAAGCAAAAGATCCGTCAGTCTTTATATCAAACTCTTGCGACAATCCTCGTTTGGTCATTTGCAGTTTGAGACCGTCTAATCCGCCAATTGAGACAAGTTTTATTTTTTCTAATATTACATCGCCGTAATGTTTTTGCGTATTTGCTTCCGCAAGATCCTCAAGTGATTTCTCTGTAACCTGCCCGATTGAATATATATGCACGTCCTTATCCAAAGCATAGGTTCTAACTCGGAACCCGTTGCCTTGGCTTAGACAATACTGCACCGTGTCACGGCTATGCAAAGCAGGCCGCTCAGTGTTTCTGAGATAGCTGCTTTCAACGGTAAGCAAGTATATAATCAGCAGACTGCACATTGCTGTTCAATCAACCAACAACGGGACGAACGCCAATTAGTGGTTCGTTTGCCGCCGCAGGAAGGTTGGGATTTCGAGCAAATCTTCCTCTTCATCGGGCTTGATGGCGCTAGGGCGTTCGGTCGGCTCGATATTCAAACGCTGCTGCGTTGGGGCAGGAGTGGCTTCCGCCTCGCCGGACGGGCGCACCAAACCAAAGCCGGTGATGCGGGTGAAGAGCGAGTCGGCGCGCTTGCTAGCCTGCTTGTCCTCCGTGGTCTGCACCACGGGTTGACGCGGTGCAGGCTGCCAGGCGGGCTGCTGGGGCGCAGGGGCGGCGCGACTTGCCGTCTCGGCAGCGCGCGGCGCAACAAAGTGACCACCAATTTGCTGACCGCGCAGATTGGCATGGACCGGGGCGGGCTGATGCTGTTGCTGCGGAGTCGACGCGGCTTCAGCCTGGCTCTCAGAGACCTGTGTTTGGGCAGGTTGTGCCGGAGTGTTTGGTGCGGTTGCCGGAGCGCTGCCCGCATAATGGGCGTTGCTGAAATGCGGGCGACCAAAATTGATCGGGCTGGGGTTCGCGGCGGCCGAGCGCAGACCTGCTCCGAGGGTATTCGACGGATTGCCGGTCGCGTGACCGGCACTGATCGGCGCGGCCTGGCCGATGCCGCCACTGCTTTGCACCGGTTGCACCGGCGCTTCGATGCCGGTCGCGATAACGGACACGCGGATGACGCCTTCCAGATTTTCGCTGAGCGTAGAACCCACCTTGATTTGGGCTTCGGGGTCAACCTCTTCGCGGATGCGGTTGGCGGCTTGGTCAACTTCAAACAACGTCAGGTCAAGCCCGCCGGTGATGTTGATGAGCACACCCTTCGCGCCCTTCATCGAGGTATCTTCGAGCAACGGGTTGGAAATTGCGGCTTCCGCAGCGCGCAAGGCGCGATTATCGCCCTCAGCTTCGCCGGTGCCCATCATCGCCTTGCCCATTTCGCCCATCACGGTTTTGACATCGGCGAAATCGAGATTCATGAAGCCGGGCATGACCATGAGATCCGTAATGCCGCGCACGCCGCAATGCAGCACTTCGTCGGCCATGCGGAAAGCATCGGCGAAGGTGGTGCGCTCATTCGCCATGCGGAAGAGATTCTGGTTCGGGATGATGATGAGCGTATCGACATATTGCTGCAATTCAGCGATGCCCTGCTCGGCGAGCTGCTTGCGACGGCCACCTTCAAAATCGAACGGCTTGGTGACGACGCCGACGGTCAGGATGCCAGCTTCACGCGCTAGCCGTGCAATGACGGGGGCGGCACCCGTGCCCGTGCCGCCGCCCATACCCGCCGTGACAAACACCATATCGGTCTGTTCCAGGCAGGCGAGAATGTCATTCATCTGCTCTTCCGCCGCGCCGCGACCGACATCGGGCTTCGAGCCCGCGCCCAAGCCGCGCGTCTGGTTGATGCCGAGCTGGATTTTGCGCGGGGCGAGGGAGGCGGCCAGCGCCTGCGCGTCCGTGTTCGCGGCGACGAAATCGCAACCCTCAAGCTGCGCCCGGATCATGTTGTTGACCGCGTTACCCCCCGCGCCGCCGACACCCATGACGGTGATGCGTGGGCGCAGGATGTTGTCAGCTTCGGCGATGGATAAATTCAACATGTTCGTGTCTCCGTAACGATCCGCAATTGGCATAAAAAATCTATGGGCTGAGTAGAATCCCTTTTACCTGATTCGGGCAAGCATCATCGCGTCGCTTTCCACAGATTTATGCGATGATTTTTATGGGTAAAGTGCTTGATATCGACAGGGAAAAACCGTCGGCTTGTTCTGCCGAATTATGGTCGCGGCGATTTATCGTGCGAATGAAGCGTCTTAGATGTTCTGCTTGAACCAGTAATTGAGCCGCTCCATCAGGCTGCCGCCGCCATATTCCGCCGCCAGGTTCGGCACGGTGACGGAGGGCTGCAGCGCGATGGCGAGAAGGCCGGCGACGGTGGCGAAGCCGGGGCCCGACGCAGCCTCCGCTAAACCCTGGCTGGTCGGCGGCATCATGCCGTTGGCATAGGCCTCTAGCGCGCGATAGGCGGCGAGCGGGCGGCTGATGCGCACTGGTCGGCCAAGGCGCACCTGCTTGTCCATTAAGCGCTGCGCCATTTCGCGCACGCCGGGGAGCTGGCTGGCGCCGCCGGTGAGAATCATCCGGCGCCCCGCGACCTCGTCAAAGCCGCTTTCGCGCAATTTGCCGCGAATCAGCTCGAAGATTTCTTCGAGGCGCGGTCGGATGATGTTGGTGAGCTGTGCGCGCGGCACCGTATTGGTGAGTTCCGGCGCTTCCTCGCCAACTTGTGGCACGTCAATCATTGTGCGGTCATCCGCGCCGCTGGGCAATGCATGGCCATGCAAGGTTTTCAGGCGTTCAGCATGGTGCAGCGAGGTGGTCAGGCCGCGGGCGATGTCGCTGGTGACATGTGCGCCACCTAGCGGCAGGCCGTCGGTATAAACGCACTGCCCGTCGAAAAAGACCGCGAATGTGGTGGTACCGGCACCCATATCGACAACGACGCTGCCCAGGTCCATCTCATCTTCGACGAGGCAAGCGAGGCCGCTGGCATACGCGCTGACCGCCATTTGCTCAACTTCAAGCTCTAACCTTGCCAACACCGCGCCAATGGTGCGAACGGGACCATAGCCTGCCGCGATGACATGCAGTTGCGCGCCGAGCGAGTGGCCTACCATACCGCGCGGGTCATGGATGCCACGCTGATTATCGAGCCGGTAGCTGACCGGGATGGTGTGAATAATCTCCAGCGGATAGGTATCAGCGGCATCATGCGCGATATCAGGCGACTGGCTGAGAATGCGGTCAATATCCGTCGCTGTGACTTCCCGCCCATGCAGCGGCAGTTCAAGCTGGCAGGTGCGCGACACGATATGATTGCCAGAAATATTAACGGCGACTTTATCGATACGCAATTCGGCCATGCTTTCGGCAGCTTCGAGCGCATGGCGCAGCGCATGTTCCACCGCATCCATATCGGTAATGATGCCGCCGCGCATTCCGGCGGAAAGATGATGGCCGATGCCGATAATACGCAGCTGGCCTTCCGCTTCCTTGCGCGCGATGAAGCAGACGATTTTGCTGCTGCCGATATCCAACGCAGCGACAATCTCGCCTTTCTTTTTGCCGCGTTCGGCGTTGTTCAACCAGGCCATGTCAGAGCGCTCTCATCGTTTCAAGCCACCCTTGGCCGTCTTGGTGGCTGCGGCGGTGCCGGGCGGGCGTTCAATTGTCATCCGGTCGGGCAGGCGCAAATCAACTGCCTGCACCGCGCGGCTCAAAATCTGCGGGTCATTGATAAGCGTGGTGAGTTTTTGCAGGCCTTCCGCTTCACGACCCTCAGGTAGCCGGACAATCACGCCAGGCTCCAATTGCAAATCCCAGCGCCGTGCGCCAACGCAAATGGCGGCACGGGTCACTTTTTGTACGGTTGGAAAATCGGCGAGTATCGCCAGCAGCTCATACGCACGTTCCGGCGCCCCCGCGCCGACCACCAGCGGCAATCCTGCGAATTCCTTGGTATTCGCTCCGCTAATCGGGGTGCCATCGCGGTCAATGACCTGCACGTGATTTTGGTGCTGCCACAGCGCCAACGGCTGCCGCTCGGTCACGCGCACATGCAGGGCGTCGGGCAAACGGCGTTCAAGCGTGGCGCTGGCCAGCCAAGGCAGCTGCTGCAGTCGTGCTGCCATTTGCTTCTGGTCGAGCCCCAGCGTCGGCTTGCCACGTTCGGTCTGCAGAGCTTGCAAGAGTTCGGCTTTATTGGTGCGTTCGCGCCCTTCAATGGTGACGGACTGCAAGCTGAAGCCCAAGCGTCCGGTCGCGGCGAGGAGCGCATTGCCCGCCGCCTGCGCCTGACGCTGCGGCCAGCCATTGCGCCAGAGTAAAACGCTGCCGCCCAGGCAAAACACAACCACAGCGCCGATAGCGGCATAGCGCTGCCAGGCGCGAGGGGGGCGGCGGCTGCCGCTATAAAGCTTGGCTTTGATTTTTACGCGGGACATTGCGGATGCTCCACAATCCATTCCACCAAATCGGCAAAGCTCATGCCGAGATCGCGCGCCTGTTCCGGCACCAGCGAGAGCGGCGTAAAGCCCGGCTGGGTGTTGATTTCTAAGAAATAAAGCCCTTCGGCTTCCGGCAGCCGGTCGTCATAACGGAAATCGACACGCGCTACACCCTGACAGCCAAGCGCCTGATAGGCCAGTTCAGCCTGCCGCAGCGCGGCTTTGCTCACGGCTTCCGACACCGGGGCGGGGATGAGATGCTCGGTCACGCCATCGGTATATTTCGCCTGATAATCGTAAAATTCCGTGCGTGGGCGTAACTCGGTCACCGCCATTGCCTTAACCTGATGCCGGTCACCCATTAGCCCGACGGTCAGTTCGCGGCCAGGTATATAGCGCTCCACCAGCACTTCTTCGCCGTAAATCCAGCTATCTTCTTCAACATGGGCGAGATTATCGCCAGTCTGGACAATCCGTACCCCGACGCTGGAGCCTTCATTGGTCGGTTTGATGACAAAAGGTGGCGGCATTGGGTAGCCCTTGGCAACGATAGTCTGACGTGAGACGACTACCCCCTCGGCGCAGCGGACGCCGACGGCGGCGACCACCTGTTTGGTCATTGGCTTATCCATGGCAACAGCCGAGGCCAAAACGCCGGAATGGGTATAGGGAATGCCGAGATAATCCAGCACGCCCTGCATACAGCCATCTTCCCCGCCGCGACCGTGCAGGGCATTAAAGATTAAATCCGGTTTGCCGGACGGGCTCATGGTTAACGCCTGCAGCAGACCAGGCAGGTCGCGCTGCACGTCAATCGGCATCACCGTATGGCCTCGTTCACCCAGCGCCTTGCAAATTGCCGCGCCGGACACCAACGAAACTTCACGTTCCGCTGACCAGCCGCCCAACAATACGGCTACCTTTTTCGGCGCGCTGCTCAATTTTGGCTCCTGAATATCTGATTCGGCCTATTAGTTGCGCCATTCTAGGGTAAAGTTCCGGCATCCTACAGGGTTTAAATTTGAGAGTTGCCGGCGAATGAAACTTTTGTCCAACATGCTGCATCGGGTGGTTTATGGTCCTTTGCCCAAGCCTTTTGCTGCGCTCACGGATTCGCCGCTCGACTTCGTCAGCCCTGAAGCCATGCAGCCGGTGGTGGCGGATTACCAGCGCGATAAAACTGCTTGGCGGCTCAATCACCTGCCGTTGGTCGTCGGCCAGTTGCGGCCAGAGGTTATGACGGCCCTGACCGGTACGGCGACCGACCCCGACATCAAATTCTCGAATGGTTTGATTGCGCCGGATTTTGAAATTTGTGCGCGGCAGATTACACGCGGGTTGAAGCGCAATCTTGAATTGGTGCCGCAGCAAAAAGAACACATGCAGCATAATTTGGTCGCGCTGTGGGCGGGGGTGGCGCAGGCTATTCTGGAACAGGATCAGAAATGGTTCGGCGAACCGACGGTTGCTTCGTTTATTCTCAACCGTGAAGTCATTCTGCCACCATCCCGCCATGGCAAGGGCAGAGGGCGCTACACTTATGCTGGGAAATGGCATCGCGACGCCCTGACCGATGACAATGGCGCAGTGTCCCGCCTTTATCTCATGCGGACGACCAACCCAATGCGGATGCTGCCCAATGACCTGACCGAAGGATTCAAGGATAATGCGGAGGGCGATGTGATTGACCATCGCCTGCCGACTTTAGCGGCTCGCGCGGCGCGGCGGCCGGACCCTGGCCAAATCGTGCTGGTCAATGGCGGACATCAATATGGGTCCGTCCATGCCGCCAATGTGCCGAAGCCGGGCGAGGGTGGGCCTTCCTGTTTTATTGCAGTGAATTGCGTGATTTAACATGAGCAGTTTAACAACAATGGCGCGCTCTTCGCAGGGTAAACTCTTTGGCGCGGTGCAAGAGAGTGGTATCGCCTTCGTTGCAAATGCGGTGATGGTGCAAGCCTCGGCCGCTTACCAGGCGAAGGCGTTGCCGGCCTATCGTCGGCAGCTGCCGTTGGTCGTTGGGCGGCTTAGCCCGGCTTTGATGGCTGATATCCAGGCATTGAATGCCTATGGTGATAAGAAACCCGCCTTCGTGGAATTCAGTCACGACCGTGCGGATCCGCGCGCGTTGCAGGATGTTGTGACGCAGCAGATGGAGCGCTGCCTCGCGCGTGAAAGAGCGCCCGAGGATATTCGCTTGCTCGCGGCGCAGGCGGCGAAGCTCGTCGGCGCGATTGCGGCATTTGATGGCCAGCATTTTGGTGCGGCGCGTGGCACGGCGCTGCGGCTGGAGCATGGCGAAATTAGTCATCAGGCCGGTCTGCACAACAGCCACCAGTCTAGCACACTGCATCGCGATGCGCATGGCGCGCCGGTGGCGGGCGGCTGGCGCGAATATTTGCTGCGCACGACGCATCCCGCCTATTTTGCCGAGAATGCGCTGACGGAAAAAGTGCCCGGACAGTTCACAAACACGGCAACTTTGTCGGCGGTCGGCGCGAACCTGTGGCGTCCGCAAGAGGGCGAAATCGTCCTCATCGCCGCCGGGGCGCAGGGCACCTTGCATGGCTCGCATCGGCCAACCGTGGCGGAAGGTAAGCAGCCGTCATTCATGTTGCGCATGATGCAGATGCCATGACCGTGACCTTGTCATCACAAGGCAAGCCCTTCGGTGCGGTGCAAGAGAGCGGCATCGCTTTCGTCACGCAGCCGGTCATCGTGACGGCCACAAAGGCTTATCAGAGGCAGGATATGGTGGCTTATCGTGACCATCTGCCTTTAATAGTCGGCAGCGTTGCCCCAGCGCAGGTCGCGGCTATTCAGAGTGCGCCAACGCATGAGCAGTTTTATCCCATCGCCGGGGACATCAACATCAAGGCCTTCGCTGCGCGCAATGCCGAGGCTAGCCCGTGGTATCTCAACGATTCAATGCAGGTTTTTGACCTTTACCGCGATCCAAAAGATATCAAGCAGCTGGCGCAGATGGCGGCGCGGCTGGTTACCGGCATAGTCCAACAGGATGAACAATGGTTTGGGGCGGCGCGTTCCGTGAATGTTCGTTATGAACATGGTCTGCTGCATCAAAGGGACGGGATGCATCTGAAAGAAGGCGTGAGCCGTTGGCACCGCGATAATGCAGGCGATGACGCTGCCAGTTTCTGGCGCGAATATCTGCTCCGCACGGAATTTCCAGCCCATGCCCTGCCCAACCGCCAGACGCGTGGCATGGCCGGAGTCTATTTTGATGCGGCGCAGGTGGCGGGTATTCCGCAACAGCGCCCTGCACCAGGCGAAATTATGCTGATTGCGGCGGGGCCGGAGGGCACCATTCACCGTGGGCATCGCCCCGAAGCTGCGGAGGGCGCGCGGCCTTCGATGCTGCTGCGCGTGATTGTCGAGCCCTAAAGCGGTTTGCCAAGCCGGACGATTTCCCAGCGTAGCGTGACGCCGAATTTGTCTTGCACCCGTTTGCGGACTTCCTCACCGAGAGATTCTAAATCCGTCGCTGTAGCCGTCCCGGTGTTGAGCATGAAATTGCAGTGCTGCTCTGACATTTGCGCGCCACCGACGCGCAAGCCACGACAGCCCGCGCCATCGATAAGTTGCCATGCCTTGCGCCGGTTCTCCGGCAAATGCGCAACCTGTTCTGGCATGGGGTTAGCGAAGGTCGAGCCGCCGGTTTTCTCCTTGATGGGTTGGGTGTTGCCACGCTTGCTCTGAATTTCCGTCATGCGTGCTTGAATGGCGGCGGGGTCATCGGCACGACCGGCAAACTGCGCTTCAAGAAAAATCCAGTCGGCGGGCACGTTGCTGTGACGATAAGTGAAACCACATTCCGCGGCACTCAGCGAATGTTCCTTGCCCTTCCGGTCAAGTGCGCGGCAATCTACCAGCGCGTCCTTAAACTCACCGCCATAAGCGCCCGCATTCATCCGTAATCCGCCGCCGACGCTGCCTGGAATGCCGGACATGAATTCGAGACCGCCGATGCCATGCTGCGCCGCCGCCTTGGCAACGTTCATGTCGAGCGCAGCCGCACCAGCCCTCACTTGTGTCCCTGCACAGCGCACGGTGCTGAATTGCGGCCCAAGTTTGATGGCCACACCGACGATGCCGCCATCACGGATGAGGAGGTTGGAGGCGATAGCGATGGTGGTGAGCGGAATATCAGTCGGCGTGGCGGCGAGGAAAGCGGCAAGGTCGGCTTCGTCCGTGGGTTTGAACAGAACCTCCGCTGGCCCGCCGACGCGGAACCAGGTTTGCGCTGCGAGCGGTGCATTGGCCTCAAGCTTGCCGCGCACGGCGGGGAGGCGCGTGATGAGGGCGCTCATGCGGTTCTCTCATTGGCGGCAGGGGATAAAACGATGCGATAGCGCAATTTGGTGACGCTGCCATAAGCGGGGAGCGCTGTAAAGGTTTCCACCAAAACGCCGCCATTGTTGGTGATGACTTTCTGCGAGGCGATATTGGCTGGCTCGGTCGTGAGTTCAACATAGGGTAAGCCATAGGCCTGAGCCAGTGGCAGCAGCTGTTGTAATGCGGCGGTGGCGTAGCCTTTCTGGCGTTTCCACGGCACCACGGCATAGCCGATATGTCCCAACACATGCGGCGGCAGCGACGCCGTGCCGGGCTGCCAGCGCATCCCGATGCTGCCACAGAACGTGCCGTCCCAAATCCAACGGCGAAAACCGGGCAAACGCGCTACTTGCGAGCCGTCGGGTAAAGTGACGGTCGCGCCTGTCATATCGGGCAGCGCAGCTTGACCCGTGAATTGGTCGAGATCAGCAAGAAACGCCACAGCATCAGTGTCGATTTTTGCGAGTTCTTCCTGTGCAACCTGTGGGCGCAGATTATCGGGCGACCAGCCCTGGACAAGTGCCGCATGGTAAGAGGCCAAATGCGGCAAAGCGGGTTTGACGAGGGTGACGGGCATCGAAGTTCGTCAAACCTCAGGCCTTCGCGCGCTGGGTGGCGCTGTGCAAGGCTGTTAGTTGCTCCGGTAGGGCATGAGCCCATTGGCTGATGCTGCCCGCGCCGAGACAGATGACGACATCGCCTGGTTGGGCCAGCTCATTTATTAAAGCGGGCAGCGCTTCCGGCGATTGCAGCGGCTGCACCGCGCGATGGCCGTGTTCGCGCATCCCTGCCACCAGATGGTCGCGGTCGGCACCGGCAATTGGATTTTCACCGGCGGCGTAAACATCGGCGACCACCACCATGTCGGCCTCGTTGCAAGAGGTGCAGAACTCGTTGAACAGGCTGGACAGGCGCGTGTAGCGGTGCGGTTGTACCACGGCGATAACTCGGGCGCTGCCCGCCGCTTGCCGCGCTGCTTTCAGCGTGGTGGCGATTTCAACCGGATGGTGGCCGTAATCGTCGACAATGGTAATGCCGTTGACGGTGCCAGTGCGGGTGAAGCGGCGCTTGACGCCGCCGAACTTGCTGATGCCATTGCGGATGGCCGCTTCGGTAAAGCCGAGCTGGTGGCCGATGGCGATGGCCGCGATAGCATTCTGCACATTATGCTGCCCGATGACCGGCAAATGCAGATCGGCGAGCGTTTCCACCGCACCGGTCTTGCGGTTGCCAATGGCGACGTCGAAGGTCGTGCCCTGCGGCGTCGGGCGCAGATTGACGGCGCGCACATCGGCCTGGGCACTGAAACCATAGGTGATGATTTTACGATCAGCGACGCGCGGAATCATGGCCTGCACTTCGGGGTGGTCGATGCAAAGTACAGCGAAGCCATAGAATGGGATATTCTGTACGAAAGTGTCATAGGCTTCGCGGACGGCGTCGAAATCGTGATAGTGATCCATATGTTCGGGGTCGATATTGGTCACGACCGTGATGGTGGCGGGCAGGCGGGTGAAACTGCCGTCGCTCTCGTCGCTTTCGACAACCATCCAGTCGCCGCTACCGAGGCGCGCATTGGTGCCATATTCGTTGATGATGCCGCCATTGATGACGGTGGGGTTGAGCCCGGCGCTGTCGAACAAAGTGGCGACCAGCGAAGTAGTGGTGGTCTTGCCGTGAGTGCCGCCGACCGCGACCGCCCATTTGAGGCGCATGAGTTCACCGAGCATTTCGGCGCGGCGCACCACGGGCAGCAAAGCGGCGCGCGCCGCCACCACTTCCGGATTATTCGGTTTGACGGCGGAGGAGATGACCACGACGCCCGCGTCGCCAAGATTTTCTTCCTTGTGGCCGATTGCCACCGGAATGCCGCGCTCGCGCAGCCGCTTGACGTTGTAATTATCCGCCTGGTCACTGCCCTGCACCTTGAAGCCCTGATGGTGCAGAATTTCGGCGATGCCGCTCATCCCGATGCCGCCGATGCCGACGAAATGGATGGTGCCGACGGCGGTAGGGGTGAAGGCGGTGTTGGCACCGATGGGGGTGGGGGATGAGGGCGTAAAAGGCGACATGACAAAACCGTTATGCTGAATGGAATCTCTAGGCTAGCTTGCACTGCCCCAGGCGGGAGATAAAGCCGGATTTGCAGCAAAAACTTTTTAAGCAACGCCAGCACGTTGGTGGAATTTTACAAACAAATACGTCAGGAAAACGGCGCACCCAAGGAGAATCGGCCTTATTGGCGAGTGTGCCTGCAAGCGCGCTGCGCCACCATAAAATGGTGGCGCAGTCGTAGTTTAGCGCTCGACTTCAAACGTAATTTTGACGTTAACGCGATAGCTGACAACGGCGTCATTTTCGACCGTTGCGCTGAAATCCTGCACATACGCGGAGCGGAAATTCTTGACCGTCTTCGCAGTAAACGTCACGGCTTTTTGGGTGGCGTCTTCCCAGGACTTGTTGGACTCGGACAAAACTTCGATAACTTTGAGCATGGCGCTCTCCTTTGGTTGGTATAGACGGGATGGCAGCATAGGCGCTCAGACCGGTGACGTCACCGGTCATTCTTCTGGATAGACGCTAATATCCAGACCACGCAGCGCGTCGCGATAAGTTGGCCAATCAATCAGATCGAGACAGGGGCGCGCGCCGCGCTCTGGCCGCTGACCCGCTGCCAGCGCTTTGGTGATTAATATGGCGGGCATACAGGGAATCATCGGGCCATGGCCAGAGCGCGCGACGATAAAAAACTGCTCTTCCAATGGTTGATTGTTTTTGCTGATGCCTTTGAGATTCATATGAAATCCGCTGCAACTACTGCCAAGCTTGTCGAAACAAAAGGCCAGTTTAAGCAACGTCGGCGCAAAAACCGCGAGCGTCGGCAAGAGCCGCAACCGCACCAGTCCGCTCATCGCCCAGAGGCCGAAATGCAGGAACGGCACTTCATGTCCGGCGCTGAAGCGGATGGTCTGTAAATCGGGATAACGCGTGGGAAAGAGCGTGAGGTCGGGGATGTCGCAATTGCCAAACCAGCGCCGTCCCAGCTCCGGATAGCACACGGCATGGAGGTCTTGCCAGCCAAACACTTGCCGGTCTTCCCCATTCAGGCGCGTGAGAAACGGCTTGCCGACATAGCTGAGCACGGCGGAGGTGGTGGCGAGGCCGCGATTGGTCTGCTGCGCGGCGCTGATGCCATAGGTTGCCTCGGTGAGGCGGGCGAAGCGCGGGCGGTAAAAATCAATCAGTGCGGCAGTGAGGCAGGGGACGGAGCTGGCGCCGCTTACCACCAGCACGTCTCTGGCCTGCGCCGTGGCGTCCAGCCCCTTGATGCCGCTGACAAAGGCGCGCGCGTCGGCGAGGTCAACATAGTGGCAGCCTTGCGCGATGCAGGCGGCGGCGACGCGATAATCCTGCGTCTGGAACGGGCCGGTGGTGTGGATGACGAGGGATGGGGCGCAGCGCGACAGCACGGGGGCGAGCTGCGCATCGATATCCAACGCTATGGCTTCGGGCGGGTTGGCGGCTTCAAACAGAGCGCAGAAGGCTTGCGCCTTTTCAAACGAGCGCCCGCCTATGATGAGCTGCAAATTGGTTTCGCTCGCCAGAGATCGAGCAATTGTGCTGCCGAAATTGCCATAGCCACCGATGATGAGGACGCGCATCACCATGACGGCTTCACCACCATGAGATAGAAGACGACGATGAGGCAGCCAAAGGCGGGCCAGCCGAGCGCGAACCACCAGCGAAAATAACGGTCATAGGCGGCAGGAAGCGGCGTTTGCTGCGTCAGACTGACTTGCAGTATGTTGCGCATATGGATTTGCAACCACACAACGGGCAGCCAGCACAAACCGGCAAGCCCATAGAGCGCGAAACTGAGCAGCAGCCAGGGTTCGGAGAAGTCATAGCCCGCTTCGTGCATCAGCCACAGACCGGTGGCTGGCTGCAGGACGACGGCGGGCAGGGTGAAGCAGGTATCGGCCAGCACGGTGGTGCGCGCCGCGAAGGCACGGGCGGCGAGGTCAGCGCTGCGCTGCGCGCGCCAGAAAAAGAAGGCGATGCCCAGACCGGTACCGAAGAGCACGGTAGAACTTATTATATGTAATGTTTTGACAAGTTCGTAGGTGTTCATTGCCTAAGCGGCCAGCGTCGATTTGGTACGGCCGTTCCCTTCCGGCAGGCCAAGAATATCCTGCACACAGTTGGCGAGGTTGTCGGCGGCAGCGAGGGTGCCCCACTGTTTCGCCGCCTGTGCGGTTTTGTCGAGTGTCGCGGGCAAGGTGAGCAGCGCTTCGAGTCGGACGGCGAGCGCCTCCGGCGTAAAGGCATCCTGCGGAATGACCCAGGCACCGCCCGCTTCCGCCACGCTCTCGGCATTCGCCGCCTGTTCGCCAGCATGGCCGAACGGGTAAGGCACCAGAATGGCGGGGCGACCGAGCGCGGTCAGCTCAGCGACGGTTGATGCGCCCGCGCGGCAGATGGCGAGGTGGCAGCGCGCCAAGCGCTCCGGGACATCGCGGAAGAAGGTGGCGAGTTCCGGTTCCAGCGCCGCGGCGGCGAAACCGGCGCGCGCGCGCTCCATATCCTCGGCGCGGCATTGCTGCGCGATGCTGATGCGGCGGCGCAAAGGTTCCGGCAACAAGGCGAGCGCTTTTGGCACCACTTCGCTGAAGACGCGCGCGCCCTGGCTGCCGCCCATCACGAAAAGTTGAACCGGGCCGTCAGCGCTGGGGGTGGGATAGGACTGGTC
>JAGOHT010000039.1 GCA_017996055.1 Alphaproteobacteria bacterium | reverse complement strand
CGGTTGAGCGCGCCGCCGGGCGACAACAAAGCTGCGCAGCAGCTGCATCGCACGGCGGAACGGGCTGCAGAGAAATCTTCCGTAGTCGGCTATGAATTGCGCTGGCGTGTCGCGGCGCAGCTGGAAGGCAAACCCTTGCAGGAAGACTCAGCAACGCTACAGGCAAAAATCCGCGACTGGCGTAGCCACCCTGAGGCGACAGCGGACAAGTCATCGCATCGCTGGGAACTGAACCGCCTGTTTAGCGATCATTTCACCGACGGCAAAAGCTTTGCCTGGGGCAGTCTCAACGATGTGCGTCAGGCCATCCCCGCCGTGCGCGAAGTTTTGGCGAGCGGTGCAATCACCGACCCGCTGACGCGCCGGAACGGTGAACTCGTGGTGCAGGCGGCGGAATATTTTCGACCTAGCCTTATAGTTAGCCAGCCATTGCGGCCGCATTCACCTGCAGCGACGCCAGTAGCCAACAAGGCTTCGCTTTAGGGAAACAGCGCCGTCTGCGTCAGGCCGGAGGTCTCAGGCAAGCCCGCGACGAGATTCATATTTTGCACCGCTTGCCCCGCCGCGCCCTTCACCAGATTGTCGATGGTAGAGAGAATGATGGCGCGCCCCGGCACACGGTCGGCAACCACTGCCATTTGGCAAAGATTGGTACCGCGCACTAGACGTGTGCTAGGCAACACGCCCTCTGGCAACAGCTGGACAAACGGCTCTGCGCCATAGGCCTTCTGCCAGATGGTGCGAATATCGCTCACCTGTTTGCCTGGCATGAATTTGACATAGAGACTGGCGAAGATGCCCCTGTCCATCGGGATGAGATGCGGCGTGAAATTCACGATGATGGGTTTGCCATAGGCCTGGGTCAGCCCGGCCTCGATTTCCGGTGCGTGACGATGGCTGGCGACGCCATAGGCCTGCATCCCTTCCGCTACTTCGCAATAAAGATTGCCCTGCTTGAGTTCGCGGCCCGCACCGCTGACGCCCGACTTGGCATCAATGATAATATCGTCGGCGCTAATGATTCCCTCGCGTAGCAAGGGGATGAGCGGTAGCTGCGACGCGGTCGGATAGCAGCCCGGATTGGCGATAAGCCGTGCACCACGGATTTTATCGCGCATAACTTCGCATAAGCCATAGACCGCTTCGGTTTGCAATGCGGGCGCGCGGTGTTCATGACCATACCATTGCGCGTAGTCTGCCGTATCATGCAGCCGGAAATCCGCCGAAAGGTCGATGATTTTAAGCTGACGCGGCAGTGCGGCGATAACCTCCTGCGTCGTACCGTGCGGCAAGGCGCAGAAAACGATATCGACACCATTAAAATCGACCGCGTCGATTTTGCACAAATCAGGTAGGGCGTACTGGCGCAAATGCGGCAGCAGTGCATGAGCGGGCTGTCCGGCGTTTTTTTCCGCTGTCAGCGCCACAATCTTGGCAGCGGGATGCGGCAGCAAAAGCCGCAAGAGCTCAGCGCCCGTATAGCCGCTCGCGCCGAGAATGGCGATTCGTAATGTCTGCATTAAGCCGGTCTCCTATGACCTGAATCCGTGCAACTATTCTAAAAGGAAAAATTCTTTCCTGGTAGCGGGAATTCCCTATAATCCGCTGCGACATGAGAAAACAATAAAAATGGGTAGTTTACGTATGCGCAGCGAAGCGGAGTCAACAGGAGAAGTCCAGATTATTGTGGTCAAAATCGGCGGTAATTCCATTGCCGAGGACCTATCGTTTCTCGGGAATATGGCGCGCCAGCTACGCGCGCTGCAAATCGCTGGTCATGCGCTGGTGCTCATCCATGGCGGCGGGCCGCAGATTGATGCCGCCCTGCGCGCCGCCGGTATTACTCCGGCCAAGGGACCCGATGGCCGCCGTTTGACCGACGCGCAGACCATGGACGTCGTGGCGCGTACGATGCGGACCATCAGCCTGACGGTGGTCACGGCGCTGCAGGATGCCGGTTGTGCCGTGCAGAGCGCACCGACCACGCCGGTGATGGCGCTACCCCTGACGGATGATGGCGACCGCACCGGCCGCCCGGCGCTCGTCGAGCGGGAACTGCTCCTGCAATGGCTGGCGAGCGGCGACATTCTGGTATTGAACTCTGTCGGCTATGGCGTCGATGGCTTGGCCTATAATATTAATGCCGACGACTATGCCCTGGCGGTTGCTGCTTCCTTGCAAGCCAAACGGCTTATTCTGGTGACCAATGTCATGGGCGTTTGGGACGCTGACAAGAAACCTCTCCCTAGCCTGACGCCGACGGCGGCGCGGGCATTGATGGCGGGGGGCGTCATCAAGGGCGGCATGATTCCGAAAGTCGAGAGCGCGCTTGCCGGCCTTGCGGCGGGTATCGGCGGCATCGCTATCATCGATGGCCACCGGCCAGACGCGTTAACCATTGCACTCACCAAGCCGGAAGCAGTAGGGACGCTTCTGGTAGCTGATAAAGCTGCCTAAAATCGCTGGTAAGGTGATGAAACTATTCTTCGGGCTCAACAACCTATGGGTGGGGTGTTAAGTTGTGGGCAAGAGGATTTCTCTATTCTACGATTCAGCAGGAGCAAAAAATGGGCAGTATGGCGAAGCGTATTGGCAGTGGCGTCTTGAGTTTATTTGTCATGACCGGAGCCGCCATGGGGCAGACGCCGGCGCCGCAGGGCAAGGCATCGCAGCCTACTTTCACGCAGGAAGGTTTCAAGGCACAAGTTGATAAAGCCGTTGCTGAAGAGACTAAGCGCCGCGCCGCGACCCCTGCGTTGAAATTGCAGGCCGAAGATGGCGGCAAGATTTGCGGTGCGACACCGGAAATTATGCTCCAGGCGCGCGAATTCGCCGTGCAGTTCAGTCGATATGAAAAGGCGACGGATAAGGTTTTCTTCTCGAAGCCGGAAGGCGAGAAGCGCGCTGAATATCAAGTTACCGAAAAGAGCTTCCAGGATATCGCCACCAGTCTTGCCATGAACCCGCCGCAGCGCGGTCAGGGTGACTGTGCAATGAAATGGTGGCAGGGCAAGGCGATTGAAGATGCCATAGCGGCGTTTACAGCACCAAAGTAAAATACAGGTAACGATATGACCTCTTCACGCCCCTTCGCTGCGCTCAGCATCAGCCTCGCGCTTTTGGGCGGCTCCGGTGCTGCCCAAGCCCAAACGGCGGATGGTGGGCTGGAGCGCTTCGCGCGCACGAATGTGATAGCAGGGCAAGGGGCAGCGACCTGCCATGTCAGTGTTGATTATATGCGCCAAGCGGTAATGAACCAGCCGATGTTTAGCGGCGAAGTGACGCGCGATCCGGCGACCGGAAAATATGCCGCGATTTTTATCGAACGCCCTAGCCAGAAAGATTCACCACGCTTTGCCGTCAGTGCCGAAGAATTGCTGGCACCAGGACGGACGGAGGCAATCCGCTCCGCGGTGCAGCGTGATTGTGTGGGCAATTTCTCGGCGCTGAAAAATCATGAGCGTGCCGTCAGCAGCGTCAGGGACGCAATGCGTCAAGGCGGAACCGATACGCTGCCACAGGCGAGCGCCGATAGTGCCGAATATACCGTGCAGCCGATACAAACACCAAATGCGCGGCGAACCGCACCAGCCGTCGTTGCGCCCGCATCAGGCGCAACGGTTACGCCACCTCCACCACCGCCTACAGCGCAACAGCCGCGCGCCGTAACGGCTGATGAATTCAAAGGCATGAGTTCGGATGCCCGCGCCATGATTGTGCAAGGCGCTTACCATTGCCAGGTTTCGACCGAAGTGATGCGTCAGGCGTTTGAACAGACGCCGATGTTCACCGGCACGATTCAGCGCAACAACAAAACGGGCGAGCTTTCCGCCCTGTTCCAGGTGCCAGCAACCGGCGAATATAGCCGTGTTCCAGAAAGCGTCTTGATGAGTCCGGAGCGTGCCCAGGCACTTGACAGAGCCGCTGCGCAGAAAGGACCGAATTGCCCTGCTGGCTATGCTAATCAGCTATCCAATATGGCAGCGGGCAGCAAGATGCTTGAGGTCAAGACTGCCGAATTGCTGAACCGGAACCCGAATCTCATTAAGCCGCGCGGTCCATAATTCGCGACTTCAATCCAGAAAGTGTCAGTTGAATGACAAAAATTTCCCTGCGCGCCATGGTACCGCCTTTTGCCGCCGGTTTGGTGGTGCTGGGCGGTTGTGCAGCACAAAAATCGCTCACGGAAGAGGCCGATATCGCTGGTCTGAATCCCAGTGCGCGCGCCTTTATCGTCGCCACGGCGGAGCACTGCCATGCCAAGCCACTTGACGTCATTCTGACCTTTGGCCGTCGGCCAATCTTTACGCAGTTGGCGCAAGTTACGGAGAGCGGGGCCATTTCTGCAGTCTATGAGCGCAAGACACCCGCAGGAAAAACGGAGCGGTTTCTCGTTAGCCAAGAAGAATTACTGCAACCAGATCGTCTCAGAGCCCTCGAACGAGACATGAAGAAGACCGGCAAGGATTGTGTCGCGGCGCATGTCGATATTTTGAGTATGCGGCGTGCCGTTGAGGCGATAGACGCAGCACAAGCCGAAGGCGAGCGGTTAATCGTGCCAGAGCGCCACGTGGCTCCGATGCCGCGTCAGACGGTGTTCCTTAGAACCAGACTTTAGCCCTCGGTTAGTACTAGGCTCATGCCGCCTGGCGTGTGAGTTGCAGGAAAATATCCTGCAAATCTGTCTCGCGCGTCGCGATATCGGCAATTGGGACGGCCGTCGCATGCAGCAAACTTAAAATCCGCGTCATGGGCATTTGGCTGGGCTGATAACGCAGCCGCAGTTGCAGGGGAGTGGGGAGCGTAAAGCCCGCGCTCTGCAAGGCTTCGGGCAAGGCGCCGAGTGGCGTCGCCAGTGTAATGATAATCTCTTTGTTATCGAGACGGCCAAGTAGTTCCGCCTTCGGCGCGTTGGCGACGACAGCGCCATGATTGATGATAGCAATCTGGTCGCAGAGCTCTTCCGCCTCCTCAAGATAATGGGTTGTGAGCAAGACGGTCGTGCCGTTGCGGTTCAGTTCACGTACATAAGCCCAGAGCGATTGCCGCAATTCGACATCGACACCAGCGGTAGGCTCATCAAGGACGAGTACCGGCGGTTGGTGCACCATGGCTTTCGCAACCATCAGACGCCGCCGCATCCCGCCGGAGAGTGTCCGCGCGCCAGCATGGGCTTTGTCCGTCAGGCCGACGGCGCTCAGCAAGTGGTCGGTGATTCGCTGGCCTTTGGGGATGCCGTAGAGACCGGCTTGCAATTCCAGAAGTTCGTAGGGCGAGAAGAAGGCGTCGAGATTGAGTTCCTGCGGCACGACGCCGATGGCGGAACGCGCCTGGCGCGGTTGTGCCGTCGTGTCATAGTCCCAGACTTTGGCAAGTCCGCCCGACTTGTTGACGAGTCCGGCCATGATATTGATGAGTGTCGATTTGCCCGCGCCGTTTGGGCCGAGTAGGCCAAACATACTGCCGCGCGGAATATGCAGATCGATGCCATGCAGCGCCGTCTTAGCCGGTTGCTTGCCGCGGGCAGCATATGTCTTGGTCAGCCCACGAATTTCGACAGCGAGGTCGGGATAGTGCTCTGATGCTGCTGAAGAGGCTGACATTTTTCTTCCTATGCTTTTCCATGAGGTTTAGGCATAAACACCATATAGCGCAAGACGATGCTCTGACCAGTTGCGGTGGTCAATCAATTCGGTTAGAGTAAATTTTAGGCAAGCAATCTTGTTGTCACCATCACTAAAAGCGTTCGTCAAAACCATGCCAGTCGCGACTGTATCAAGCGCCGAAACCATTGTCGTCACCGCACCACAAGTGTCTTGTGACGGCGGGGTTGGTCCCCTTGGGCATCCGCGCGTCTTTCTTACGGTGCCATCGGGTGATGGGCGTGCCTGTCCCTATTGTGGCAAGACTTTCGTGCTGGGAAGCGCTGCGGCGCCGTCTGGCAGACACTAAAATGGAACGCTACCGGCAACGTTCATCAAAGCACGATGGAGCCCCCGCCATGAGTCTGCTTTTCGCCTCCTTAAACCAAGCCGCCCAAGATCATCGCGCCGCCGTCGCCGCCCAGCAGGGTAGCACCTATGCGCCGCGCGTCGCCGTGACGCCTTCGCGACAGAATTGGATCAACCTGGGCCTGGTCTTGCTCACAGGCATGGTCGGGGGCGCAGCACTCGTTATTGTCCTAGTCGCGCAACAGCCCACCTATTCGGTGCGCGACCTCACCAATAATACCCGCAACTCGGTTTGGGAAACTGCCGTTCCGGCCACGCCGGTTGGCGCGCCGGATGCGTCACCGCTTGCCTCCACCCGCTTGCCGCCCGCGCGCTATACGCCCACCATTCCCATCGCGTCATCGCCGGAGACCACTGCGGCAGAGACGTCTGTTCCTGCGCCCGATACACAATATGGCATTGTTATCAATAATACGGCAGTTTCGGAGACAGTGGCTGCGACGACGCCACCCCCCGCTGCGCCTACGATTGCCCCAATCGTTACAGCGCAGGCCGGCGCTGAACCCGTGCAGGCTGTGGCCAACGCACCCGTAACCGTGCAGCAGGTTAAAGAAAATGTCCCGCAGCCGGTCGATGCAGCGATAGCCAGCCAGATTGCAACCTATGTTGCGCCGGCTGCGGAAAAACGCGCACCATCAGAACCGGCCAAGCCGACTGTGACTGTTGCGGCGGCGCCGAAACCGCAGGCAAAAATTGATGTGCTCATGGCGCGCGCCCCCAAGGTCAAGCCCTCCCTGCCGGCTGCGCGCCAGCAAA
The DNA here is from genome assembly GCA_017996055.1 of Alphaproteobacteria bacterium. Lineage (GTDB taxonomy): Bacteria > Pseudomonadota > Alphaproteobacteria > UBA9219 > RFNS01 > JAGOHT01. The sequence goes on along the minus strand of JAGOHT010000039.1, from coordinate 7,683 downwards.
GGCCAGCTGCGTCGGCGGAAGAGGGCGCTGCTGCGATGGCGCGCGGCGATGCCAATGCCGCACTCATCGCCTTTCAGTCCGTACTCAATCGCAACCCGACCGACAAAGCGGCGCAGATTGGCAAAGCGATGGCGCTTGAGCAAACCGGTGTAACATCGGTTGCGTTGGCGCAATGGCGCTTGCTAGCGAACCAATATCCTGACGATGCGCTGGTGATGACAAGTTATGCCCGCGCTTTGTCAACCGTCGATGCCGGAACGTCACGCATCTTGCTGCAGCAGGTGTTGGCGCGCGCACCACAATTCGCTCCAGCGCTCGCGGCGCAGGAGGCACTGGACGCCAAGGCTGGCAATTTGGACGCCATGCAGGATGGGCAGCAAAAAGCTTGGTCGCCCAATAAGACGAATCCGGCGCATCGGCTGAATCTGGCCATCATTGCTGACAAGCGTGGCGAGAAGGCGCAGGCACTGGAGCTTTACAAGCAGGCGCAGGGCGCATTCGCTAATGGCGGCTGGAAAGCGACCATGCCGATGTCTTGGTCGGCGGTGCAGGCGCGTGTCGACTATCTCACCGAATATCTGGCCAAGCTGCCGCCAGCAGCGGTGCCCGCGTCGGCACAATGACGTCGAGCGCGCCAGCGCTGAATTATTTCGGCCTGCTCGAGTCCCTTTTTGCGTTGACGCCTAACCCGCAACTCAGTTTCCCCTGAAAGTATCCGCAGGCAGTGCTCGCCGGGCTATCGCGGCCAGGAGCGATTTGCGCCTGCCGCGCTGCAACTACTGGCCAAAGCCAGCGGAGGCTGGCCGAGGCTTGTCAATCTTCTCGCCGTAAAGGCGATGCTGGCGGCCTATAGCGCTAGCCAACCGCAGGTGACGGGCGCGGCACTGGTCAATAGCTACCGTCAGCGCGGCACCAGCATCTGGCCTGGACATTTAGTGTTTTCCACGGTGACTTAGGCCTAGGGTGCGCCTTCGACAACGCGCTGCTCCGCCCAATCATAACTCTGGTGTGGGGCAAGGGTGAAGCGTACCGGTTCAGCATCGCGTTTCTGTTCAAGCGTAACGGCCTCGGCGGTCACTGCAATGATGGCGAGCGCGTCGCTTTGACTATCCGGTTTGTAAGCTTGCCCATTTATCCAGACCTGCCATTGGTCGGGGCCGTAATAGACGAGTGCATCAAGCGAGGTTCGGCCAGGCTTCGTGGGGTGTGGTGCGGCATGATCCTGTTGTTCCACCGCCGTCAGGAACAGCGAGTTCGGGATCTCCTCCGCACCGGCACCATGCGGCAATAGCGCGCATAACATCAATGCCAAGGAGGGGCACAGAGCTAATCTCATGGTGGCGGCTGCCGCGCGAAAGCGATTTCTTCCTCGACACTGAGCCAACGCAAATCCAGTGCGGCCTCAATGACCGGCAAATGATTGGCTGTGCCAGCGGCGCGGTTGATGGTCAGCCTATCGAGTTTAATATAACCAGGCAGTTGCTCAAGCGCCTGCGCGGTAAAATCATAAATATTGCGATCATTATGCGCCGTCGCTTTGATATGCAGCGCGGTGGCGCTGAGATTCTCGGCTGGCGCAACGATTTGCCCCGCCGGATTAAGCCAGGTCGATTGGTCTATCGTGAGCACGAAATCCTGCAAGCCCGCAGCCTTGCCGATTTGGCGCAGGGCGGCGACCAGCTGGGCGCGCGGCGGCGGTGCGGTGAGAGCTGCAAAAGTTTTCTCACCCAAGGCGCGGCGCAAAGCGGCCTCTTCCTGCGCGTCATGTTGCAAGGTCCGTGTCTCACGCAGCGCAAACGCATTCGCCACCAACAGCTTGTCGCGGGCGGCGCTCAGCGTGGCGCGCGACGCGATGAAATAAGGCACGGCACCGCCAACCAGCAGCAGCGCGCAGGTCAGCATCGTCAACCAGCCGCGATGACTGTGTAGTAGATTCATGGCAATTTCACCGCAAGTTCGCCGCTGGCCTCGCCGACCGCCACGGTCTGCAGCATCTGCGTGTCATTGAAAGTTTGATGTGCAGCGAGCGCATAGGGCACTTGCAACGCCTCAACCTTGGCCACCGGTAACGCCAGCTGGAGATCTTTGGCAAACAGCGTGAAACGTTGCAGCGCATCCTGCTGCACAGCGTCCTTATTGCCCTCCGGTGACAGCACACGGACTTTCATGACCGCATTGACCCCACCGGTGGGCAGCACTTCCCAGTCGAGGTGATTGAGCCGCACTTGCTCAGGCAGGCTCTTTCCCAAAGCCAAGAGTAGTGGCCAAGGCGACGGCGCATTATCTTGCTGTAGCATTCGCGCTTGGCGCAAACGGATACGGGCGCGTGCCACATCGCCCATTTGATGCAACGCGGCTTGGCGGGTCTGTTCAATACTATGAGCGTCAGTCTCAGCCGCCGCCAGCTGCGCCCGCACAGTTTGTGTCGCGATGCCTTCATAGCCTGTCAGCGTGAGGGCACCAATCAACAAGGCGGCGGCGATGCTCGTGCCCCATTGCGCGATGCGGTGATGTTGCAGCGCATCGCTTTCATAAGGCAGCAGATGCGGCGTAAGCGTGGCACGATAATGTCGCGCGGCGGCGACGCACAGTTGCCGCCAGTCCGCCACCGGTTGAGGCAGCTTGAGCCAACGCCCCACCTCGGTCGAGGTGAGCAGGAGCAGTGCGGGCGGCAACTGCAACCGCGTCGGCTCCAACTGATGCTGTGGCACCACGCCGATAATCTGTTCGCTCTGGTCCTCGCGCCAGCCAAAACGTGCGAGGAAATTCTGTGCATCGCGCAACGCCTGCTGCAGCGTTGTCGCCAGCATCTCCGGTGTCGGTGTGGATAGCGGGATCTGGCGGGTTAAAATCGGCTGCCCCTGATGCAGCGTCACTTGGCGCCAACCATCCGGCGTCAGGAAGAACCCATGCAGCCATTCGGCGAGCTCGTTGCCGGCCAGTCGCCACAGCATCGCGGCAGCGAGGCGAGTGGTAGCGAGCGTGCCGCCCGGCGGATTGGGCAGGGCAGAATGCCAGCGGACCCAGTCTGGAGCCGCGCCCTCGACTGGCAAATGCAGAATCATTAGTTTTTCTTGGGTGGCGTCGCGCTGCGTGGCGATACAGGCGGCGAAAGGCGCGCCGGGGAAATGTTGTTGCACGCGCCGGACAATCAGGCGTCGCCTGTCCATCCCCCGCAGCAGCGGCATGGCGTCGAGCCGGATTTCCTGCCCGGCATCGTCGGCAAGTACGACAATCGACTGTTGCGGCGCGGCGAGCAGCAGATGGGCAAGGTCAGCCGCCTGATCCGGCGTGGCGGCGTAAAGACCCTCAGCCGCCAGCCGCGGATGATGCAGCCAAGCGCCAGATGCCTCGACCAGCAGCGTAAACTGCTCTTGCGTGAAAGTAGGAAAAACCAAACTCATGCCGAAAATCGCTCCTCAGGGCAAAATAGCGCAATTTGTATCCATTGGTATAGCGCTTCTGCGTCGCTTTTCGTTTCGGCCCGCCCTTGTAGCAAACAAGCTGCAGAATTGGGGCAGGTTAAATGGTAAACGCCCCCGTTTTTTCCTTGGCATCGCCTACCTGGGCTCTGCTATAAACGGGGTGGGAGGCTGGCGGCGGACGGAACCTTCGCCAACCCGGCTAGGGCCGAAAGGCAGCAACCGTAACGAAATTCGTTCCGGGTCGTTGTTCAGCCTCCCACCTTTCCCTCTATAAACTGCCTGTTTCACCGGGCTCTCATTACACCGGAATCGCTTGCACCGTCACGGGGCGCGACCTATAGCTTTTTTAGCCGAAGCTTTTTCCTGAGTCTTTTTTGCGGATTGGTAGTGAGCGAGCTTTTTTCCCTGACACCGGAAGCGGCCGAAGGCCAGGCGAACCCGCCCGGCCCCAACCTGTTCGGCGAAATTCCCGCGGCGGCGCCTGCCGCTTATAGGGTTTTAGCCCGCAAATATCGCCCCGATAATTTCGGCGCGCTTATCGGCCAGGATGTGGTGGTGCAAACCCTGACCAACGCCATCCGTGCCAATCGGTTAGCGCAAGCCTGGATGTTGACCGGCGTGCGCGGCGTCGGCAAGACGACGACAGCGCGCATTATCGCCCGCGCCCTGAACTGCATCGGCACGGACGGGCAGGGCGGCGCGACGCCTGACCCCTGCGGTGTTTGTGCCAACTGCGTGGCGATTGCCGCCGACCGTCATGTCGATGTGCTAGAAATGGATGCCGCCTCGCGCACCGGTGTCGATGATATCCGAGAGATTATTGACGGCGTGCGCTATAATCCGGTCAACGCACGCTACAAGATTTACATCATCGACGAAGTCCACATGCTATCGAAAAACGCCTTCAACGCACTGTTGAAGACGCTGGAGGAGCCGCCGCCGCAGGTGAAATTCATCTTCGCGACCACGGAAATCCGCAAGGTGCCGGTGACTGTGCTGTCGCGCTGTCAGCGCTTTGATTTGCGCCGTGTTGATGCCGGTTTGCTGGCGCAACATTTCGCCAAGGTTGCCGCCGCCGAAGGCGTGACGGTGGCTGATGAAGCCCTCACATTGCTCGCCCGCGCGGCGGATGGTTCGGTGCGCGATGGGTTGAGCCTACTTGATCAGGCGATTGCCCGCGGTGGCGACCAGGTCTCGGTCACCGAAGTGCGCGCCATGCTGGGGCTTGCCGATCGCGCCCAGCTCATGGAACTCACAAAGCAAGTGCTGCAGGGCGCGATGCGCGAAGCCGTGGCGGGCTATAATGATTTGCTGCAGCTGGGCGCCGACCCACTCGTCGTGCTGCAAGATGTCGCGGAGCTGGTGCATCTGCTCACCCGCGCCAAGCTGGTGCCGGATTTGGCGACCGGCACGACGCTACCGGAGCTGGAAAAAGCCTTCGTCGCGCCGCTCACCGAACTGACCATTCCGGCGCTCACCCGCGCCTGGCAGATATTGCTCAAGGGTATGGAAGAGGTGCAGCGCGCCGACAGTCCAGCGATGGCGGCAGAGATGGTACTCATTCGCCTCGCTTATGCCGCTGCTTTGCCAACGCCCGGCGATTTGGTCAAGCTGCTGCAGCAGGAACAGGCTAGCGCCAGCGCGGCCAATAATCTGCCGCCCGCCGGTGGCGGCGGTGGGACGCGTGGCAACCTAGCACTCGCAGTGCAGAACGCCGCGCCGCAGCCAGTTGTCATCGCCGCAGTCAGCACTGCGCCAGAGGTTGGCTTGGCGGCAATGCCGCAGGATTTCGCCGCGGTAGTCGCGCTCTTCGCGGCGCGCAAAGAGCCGAAGCTCTATGGTGAGCTTTATCAATTCGCCCAGCCAGTGAAGTGCGAACCCGGCCGGTTGGAAATCTGTTTGGCGCCGCAAGCGAGTCCGGATCTGGCGGCACGCGTCGGCCAGTGCCTCACGGCTTGGACAGGGCAACGCTGGGTGGTGACGCTGGCCCGCAGTGCCGAGGCCCCGACATTGGCAGCAGCAGCAGCAGCAGTGGCGGCGGCGGAGCGTGCGGCGGTCATCAATCATCCGCTGGTGCAAAAGGCGCTGGCCTTGTTTCCCGGCGCGAAAATCGCCAGTATCCGCCCCCCGCCAGCGGTCGAATCGCCTGTTACGGGCGAGACCGGCGCGGATGATGCGGCGGAACCACTTTTGGAGAACGCGCTCCCCATCGGGCGCGAGGAGCAGGACGAATGACGAATATTATGCAGATGTTGAAGCAGGCGCAGGATATGCAGGGCAAAATGGCCGTCATGCAGGAAAAACTGGCGCAGACCGAAGTGAGCGGCATGGCGGGCGACCAGCTGGTGCAGGTGGTCATGACCGGCAAGGGCGAAGTGCGGAAGCTGAAAATCGCGCCGGTGCTAGTGGACCCCACCGCCATCGATATGCTCGAAGACATGATTATCACCGCGTTGCGCGATGCTCGCGCCAAAGCCGACGCGCTCATCGCCGGTGAAACGGAAAAAGCGATGGGTGGCATTAAGCTGCCGCCTGGCGTCAAACTGCCGTTTTGAGCCAGAGGAATTCGGTTGTGCGATGCATGGGTTTGATCACGAGCGGTTGCGCCAGAAGGTTGTTCGACTGATGACGCCGCCGCATGAAATACCGCGTGCGGCTCGGCCAACTACCAGCGCAACGCAGACCGAGTGCTTACGTAGTTTGTCTCAACCCCCAGCTCCGACATATCGATGACCATTACCCCGCTTGACCGTTTGACCCAACTGCTGGCGAAATTGCCCGGGCTGGGGCCACGCTCGGCGCGGCGAGTAGTGCTCCATCTTTTGAAGCGGCGCGAGGCGCTGCTGTTGCCTCTGGTCGATGCCTTGCAGCAGACGGCGGCGCAGATGCGCTTCTGCAGCGCCTGTGGCAATCTTGATGTGACCGACCCATGCACGATTTGCGATGATCCGCGCCGCGATCGTAGTCGCATTTGCGTGGTGGAAGATGTCGCGGATTTGTGGGCGATTGAGCGCAGCCAGGCCTTTCGCGGTCTTTATCATGTGCTTGGCGGCACGCTCTCGGCGCTGGATGGTGTGCGGCCGGATGATTTGCGCATCGGCGTGCTTGGCGAGCGCGTTGGCGCGGGCGATGTGACCGAGGTCATCCTCGCACTCAACGCCACGGTCGATGGCCAGACCACGGCGCATTATGTAGCGGAGCGACTTGGTAACTTCCCGGTCGCCATTAGTCGCCTGGCGCATGGCCTGCCGGTCGGCGGCCAACTCGATTATCTTGATGATGGCACCCTCACGGCAGCACTGCTGGCGCGGCGACAGGCGTGAGCGTGCCTGCTTGTTCAACAACCCGTTTGTTCAGTAAGAAGTGCGCCGATGTCAGACTCCTATCCTTCCTTCAAGGACAAAAACCAGATCATCAGCTTTTACGACTTGTTTTCCGGCGAGATTGTCGCCTGCACGCCTGATGAAAGCCGTGATGTGCACAATATCGCGGTGCGCAGCGCAGATAACAAAACGAGTTCAATCGCGCTTGGTGAAGCGTTTGGGCAAGTGGGCGATAAGGTCACGCTCGTGGGCTTCAAGACGGAGGCCGGGGCTGGTCATGCCTGTTTCGTGAACCATACTTCCGGCACGACCTATGACAAATTCGCATCTCCAATGATAACAGACAGCATCCGATGGACTTTTCGCAATTGCGGTTACTTTGTCGCCGCAGCCAGCTGCACCTATTGGCTCATTGAAAACGGCGCCGATGCCTTCGATGTCATGGGAAAAATCTTTTGCATGATGCAAATCAACCGGCACTTGTGCATCATCATCCAGACCCTGCCGAGCTGGACAAAAATTATCGCGGCGCTCCTGCTTGCGGCGAGCCTGTTCGGCTTGCTTTACTATTTTGACCTTCAGCGCCTTCGCCGTCGCGGTAATGCCGAAGCCTATGCACAACACGTCAAAAAAGTTGCAGCGCTTGTTCTTGAGCGTGCAGCAGAGCAAACGAGCCAACGAGGCCTTTTATAGTGACAATAACCCACCAATCGCGGCTAGCTATGAGTTGACCGTGATTGTCTTCGTGCTTTGGCAAGGGCGGGAAAAACAAGATGGAGAGGAAGACACAAAATTTATCCTTGTCTATTCGACGCGCGGATGAATCCCCCTCGACAAAGACCATTTTGCAGAGGGCTATGTGACTTCATTTACATCAAGTGAGCATGTTTCATGAATTTAACGGGCATGAAAGGCTTATTGGCTCGATATGAATG
>JAGOHT010000193.1 GCA_017996055.1 Alphaproteobacteria bacterium | reverse complement strand
GTTCCATGCTGCCAATCTTCGCATAGCTAAAGCGGCTGGCGATTTGCACCCGCTCCTGCAAGCGGCTCTGATTGTTATCAGCAAGCGGCTGGCCCCCGAATTTGCCTATGATGCCTGGCGCGACATTCAGGCGCAGCGAACGCTCTTTATCGGGCAGCGTTTGCAACGGAACGGTTACGGTCGCGACCGTTTCCGCCTCATCAAGCTTAATCTCGAACGGCAGATTGGCCGCCACCGCGATGATTTTTTTCTCGGTCGGTTTGGCATCATCGGTCAGCTCTTCGAGAGTCACGGTGAGGGCGCGGCGTATCTCCTCCAGTTCTACGGCGGCGCTGGTCCGCAGCTTGGCGGTTACACCCTTTTGCGCCACATCCGTAGGGTCCTGGAAGAAATTCATCTCGAAAATATTCACCGTGAGCGGCGCGGTGCTGAAGGCTAAATTCGCATTGCTGAGTTTGACTTGCTCCGGAAAGACCTCCGGCGCGAACGTCACTTGATAGGCCTGCCCATTCGGCCAATTCTGTTTCGGGGTAAAGGCCAGGCTATAGTCGCTCTGCCAGCGCCAGGTGCCTGCCAACTCCGGCTGCATCGTAATGCCGCTCAGAACACGACGACCGCGCTGGTTGAGCTTGCGCCCTGGCGTGATGCAGTTGGTGTGCGCCTCACGCTGCGTCCGACCATTAACGGTGACGTTCGTGTAGCTTGTGCTCACCGTGCAGAAAGGCACGGTGAGCACACGACGACCGCTGAGCGCTATCACAGTATGAAACGGGTTGATGCTGAGGTCGATTTTATCGGGCAGAGCACCAGTCACCGGCCCGCTCACCTTGTTCGCGGTCGTCGGCGCGATGGTGACGGTTTTACCCGTATTTTCCGCCTGCGCGGCGCTGGCAAAAATCAGGCTAACCAGCAGACAAAGCAAGGCGCGCAACGGCATGACGGACTCCAAAAATGAGGTCTTCGTTATAGCACTTCGGTGCAGCGCGACAATCCGTCCGCGTAGAAAAATCCGCGCGGAGAAAGCTTGCTGCACCGCCACACGGCTTGGTAGACTGCGTCTCGCAATTCACTACGTATTGGAGACATTGGCCTTGCCGCGTCCCCCGTTTCATCACCGCTCTCGGCAGCGCGGCTTTATCCACCTCACAACTCTGGTGCTCCTGCTCGTGCTGCTGGTTGTGGCCGTGCTCTATCGGCACAAGCTGCGCGCGCAGTTTGAGGTCTGGACTCAGAGTGCGGCCGTCAATGTCGTAGGTTTGGTCAAGGGCATGGGCGGAAAAGTGGGTCGAATGATCGACCAGGCGCTGGGGGGGGGATCAAGCGCAGGCTATGAGGATATTATGGTCACGCCTGGGGCTTTTGACGATCTCTTGACCTCCCAGCCTGATTTGGCTGCCATGGCGCATACTCTTCCGCCCCTGCGTTCGCAGGTGCCGGAGCAGGCGGCAGGGCCGAAGGCCTATTGCACTCCCCAGCTCAACCCTACCTGGCTAGATGCCAGGGAGGCAAAGGCGTTGCACACGATTACGACACAGTTTAGCGCGCCGGGCAGCTGCGGCAGCCGGTTTTGCACCCCTATCCCAAGAAGCTTAAACGATTAAGTCTCTGGAAACGTTATGCGCTTTTTGATGGGGATGGCGAAACAGGGAGTTTGCATCAACCGCGCTTGTTCTCCCGTGCCGGCATGGCGGATGCGGAAGAGTGGCAGAGCGCCCGCACGCCACATTGCGACAGGAGGGGGCGTGCAAATTTATTGCTTCAACCGCGCTTTTTCTCTAGAACCCTTGCCAGTGCGGAGGGGTGGCAGAGTGGTTGAATGCGGCGGTCTCGAAAACCGTTAAGGATGTAAGTCCTTCGGGGGTTCGAATCCCCCCTCCTCCGCCATTTTGTAGCTATCACCTAAATCACATATAGTTCTAATTTAAGGCGCATACTAACTTAGTTAGCGGGCCTTCTTTTTTGATCTTACCGGCGGTGACAGCCCCACCAATCACCGCGACGACGTCGGTATGATTCTTTGAAACCGCTATACGTTCAGCTGTAGTGTGACCGAACATATAACCAGTACTTGGAATTCCGTCTTCTTTCACAACGTAGCTCACAGGAATTGACTTTGTGGGTTGCGCGCCGTTAGCTATGAATAAATTCATCATCTTGCTTCGACCAAGGGCAGCCGCAATCACTGTAGGAGCGTTTGGCCTCCATGGACTGTTATATCCAACGAAGCTAATGCCCTGCTTGTCTGGTTTAGCTCCATCGTCAATCGCTGCTTGTGCCAATTTTAGATCGTCCACATATACTGCCCGCGTCAGCTTGGCTTGAGCAGCTTCGTACCTAGCCGCTCTAGTCCGCGGCCCTGAGGCTCTAGCGACGCCGCTAGTGTGTTCTGCAATGCTAGAGAGATGGTCTTTTACTTGATCCGAAGACCAGTTTGCCGACCCCGCTTCAGGCCTTCCGATAGTATCGACTACAGACTTTATTTTAACTTTGTTAGAACCAGGCTTTTCTTTCACAGTAAAATGAGCCCCAAAACCAACCAATTTTGCCCCACTGAAACGGACATCAAATTCCTGCTTTGGGCTGCCCAACTCAACCCCGAAAATACGCATGGGTTGTCTAGTATTCAATGCCCCCACGGTCGTTCCAGGAATATTGGCTAGCTCCTGGTTTGCCCATGTAAAAAGCTCATTAATCGTTGCTGTAGCGGACATAATATCATCCTCGCAATTTTAAAACTTGTTATCTTTAAATTACCATGGACGGTTGAAAATAATTTATAGATTTTTTATGCCGAATGAGCCTTTTTGGTGTGTCTTATACTTAATTAGACAATGGTAAATTTTATTAGCCGCAGGTGCCAATAAACGTCACTTTTGGTTCGCGAAAGCCTACCACTGTCAACGCAGTGCAACTGTTTCCCACGCCAAACCATTACGCTTCGGCAATCCCCGTGAAGCCGCCATAGGCCATGCGTTTTAGTTCAAACGGCATATTGTCAGGACTGCAGCCTTCCTGCATCCGCGGGTCGGCCCAGACCTTAGCGTTGACCGCGTCGCGATGCGCACGATCCTTATAAACGATATAGGCGAGAATAACTGTTTCGTCGGCGCTCGTCCGCACGGTCTTTTCAAAAGTCGTATTCCATTCATTCTCCGGCGAATCCTCAAGCACGCACTCTTTATAATCCAGCGCACCATGCTCCATCCAGACGGTGGCCCCCTTTTCCGCCATCTTGCGATAGGCTTCCAGGTTAGCCCGCTTAAGTGGAATTACAAAACCATCAATATACGCCATCACAGCCTCCTTCTCTATGCTGAGACTCTGATAGTTGGCAGCACACGTGGCGTCAAGGTGCACGCGGCTGTTTGGCCAAACGATTTTTCCGAGTGAGTCTTGAAAGGCCCCGAACCCAACCAATATACGTTCTGAACAGACTACAGACAAAATATCGACAGCTTTCGGGTGTACTTGTTTGCAACCCAACCAAAGGAACCTACTATGCCGCTCATCACCTCCCCTATTGATGGTTCGCCCATGCGCCAGATTGTGCGCAACGGTATTGAAATTGATGTGTGCCCAACGACGGGCGGCATTTGGCTCGACAAGGGCGAACTGGAAAAGCTGCTCACCCTACTGGGCGACGCGGTGAATGATAGTGATGCTGATTTTCAGGCTTTCAAGCAAGCGAAGAGGCAGAACCATATTCAGCCCGCCGAGTATCAGCACGCTCCAACGCCGCAATACCGCCAGCATCACGGACGCCGCGATGATGATTACGAAGATTATTATAAGTATAAATATGGCAAGCGCAGCAAGCTGAAGAGCTTGTTCGACTTCTTTGACTGATTGATTGACAGTGGGTTAGCGACGCCGCTTCAT
>JAGOHT010000192.1 GCA_017996055.1 Alphaproteobacteria bacterium | reverse complement strand
GCTCGGTATGATGTGGCTAACACGCGGCTTGCATGAAGAACAGCTAGCTGCCTTCGCCAACCAGTATGGTGACCTCAGCGACAAAAATCGCCGCCTCGGCTGGCTCAAGGAAGAGCGCGCCGTACGCTACGGCACCATCGCCATCATGTTCATTATTCTGCTTCGCATCGCCGCGATTGGCAGTCTCGACAGTGTTGAGCTGGTACTTGCTACACTCATCGCGAGCGGTGCCTGGTCGCACGCGCTGATGTCGGTCGCTGCCGGATGGCTGCGTCCGGCGGATGGTGATCCTGTCGCCGACCATTTCGGTCAGCCGGAACCGATCCGGGTTTTGATTGCCTTGGCGCTTGGCGCCACCACCATGCTTGCCGTGATGAGCGCTGGTGCTGCGCTCGCCATGCTCGTCAGCAGTCTCGTCACTGGAGCCGTCATCTTCATGGCGACGCGGATGTTCAATGGCTACTACAACGGCCCGCTGCTTGGCGCTTTGCAGCAAATGACCGACCTCGCGGTGATTTGCGCACTCGTTGCTGCGCAGACCCTGGGCGACTAGATGCCTAAAGCCGTCCAGAAATTTTTTGGTGTGCGCGGAACGAATTGACATCATGGTTAACCAGGCTTATCGAATCCGTATCAACGGAGGATGCCATGCAAATGATTCGTTCTGCTCTGCTCGCGCTAACCCTGTGTCTTGGCCTGGTCGCTTGCCATGGTCCTGGCGATGTGCGCAGCGAACCCGAACAACTCATCGATAATGCCGCCGCTTCGGCCAAGAGCATGTATGCCGACCCGAATTTCGCCACGTTGCTCAACCTGACCAATCGCGCCCGTGCCGTCCTCATCATCCCAAGTATGTTGAAGGCGGGCTTTATTTGGGGGGCGAACACCGGCAACGGCGTTTTGTTGACGCGCGATGAAGCCGGTAAGTGGAGCAACCCTGCCTTCTATACGTTGGGTGGTGTCAACTGGGGCTTGCAAGCGGGCGTTCAAGATTCGGAAATCATCGTCGTCATCATGACCGAGCGCGGCATGAACGCTGTCGTCAACCGCAGCGCCCGTCTCGGCGCTGACGCCAGCGTAGCAGTCGGCGAACTTGGCAAAGGCTACAACGCCGCAACCGGCGTAGGGCTGAATGCCGATATGTACTCCTTCGCCAAATCGTCTGGCCTGTTCATCGGCGTGTCGCTGGAAGGCTCGTGGGTCGAACAGCGTGATAGCTGGAACAAGCAACTCTATGGCGAGAATGCGACGCCGCAGGGTATTCTGGTTGACCGCACCTTCAGCGCGCCACCAGCTCAGACACTGCTCAACGTCATGCCGTAGACGGCAACACAAATCTGAGGATCGAGAACAGCGCCGCTTCGTTCATAACGGCGCTGTTTTTTTATGCCGTCTTATCGGTTGGAACGTCCTGCTTTAGGCTATCGACGAAGGCGTTGAAATCTTCGGGCGTGCGGAAGTCACGATAGACTGAGGCATAGCGGACGTAAGCGACGTGATCGAGCGATTGCAGCGTGTCCATCACGATGGCGCCAATCTGGCGGGTTGATATTTCATTCTCGCCGAGCGACTCGAGCTGCCGCACCACGCTGTTTACGACGCGCTCTAGCTTTTCCTCATCGATAGGTCGTTTGCGTAGCGCGATTCTCATTGAGCGCAGTAGCTTTTCGCGCTCAAACGGACGCTTGTCGCCGCTACTTTTGATGACGGTCAGTTCACGCAACTGCACCCGTTCAAAGGTCGTGAAGCGCGCCTCACACCCGGGACAGAAGCGGCGGCGGCGAATGGAGCCGCCATCTTCCGTCGGGCGGCTGTCCTTCACTTGCGTATCTTCATAACCGCAAAAGGGACAGCGCATGACCTTAGACTCCCTTAGAAGTTCGGGTAAATGGGATGGGCATTACACAAAGTGAGCACTTCGGCACGTACCTTCTGCTCGACCGAGCTGTTATCCTCTGGCTTCTTGCTCAACCCATCAAGGACTTCGCCAATCCAGTTGCCGATTTGGGCAAACTCAGCAGTATCGAAACCGCGCGTGGTGCCCGCCGGGCTACCCAAACGGATGCCTGATGTTGTCGCCGGTGGCAGCGGGTCAAACGGAATACCGTTTTTATTGCAGGTCATCCCAGCATGTTCGAGCGCCGTCGTACTCACCTTGCCGTTCAGGTTGGCCTTGCCGCGTACATCAACCAAGATGAGATGGCTATCTGTGCCGCCAGAAACGAGGTTATAGCCACGCTTGGTCAGTGCCGCGCCCATCGCCTGGGCGTTGGCCACGACATTCTTGGCATATTGCGTGAAGCTAGGTTGCAGAGCTTCCTGGAACGCGACGGCCTTACCGGCGATCACATGCATTAGCGGCCCGCCCTGCAAACCAGGGAATACGGCCGAATTGATTTTCTTGCCCAAATCTGGGTCCATGGAGAGCACCATGCCGCCACGCGGGCCGCGCAGCGTCTTATGCGTCGTGGTGGTCACCACATGAGCGTACGGTAGTGGGTTTGGATAAATTCCGCCAGCGACCAGACCGGCAAAATGCGCCATATCGACCATAAACCAGGCACCGACTTCTTCCGCGATTTTCTGGAAGGCAGCGAAATCGATGATGCGCGGATAGGCCGAACCGCCGGCGATAATGAGCTTAGGCTTATGCTCACGCGCCAGCTTGGCAACTTCATTCATATCGATGCGGTGGTCATCCGGGCGCACACCGTAGGAAACGGCCTTGAACCACTTGCCGGACTGGTTGACCGAGGCACCATGCGTCAGGTGACCGCCCGCCGCCAGCGACATCCCCAGAATCGTGTCGCCTGGCTGCAATAGGGCCATGAAGACGGCCTGGTTCGCTTGCGAGCCGGAATTGGGCTGCACATTGGCATAGTTACAGTTGAAAAGCTTACAGGCGCGGGCGATCGCCAGCTGTTCGACGATATCAACCTGCTCGCAGCCATTGTAATAGCGCTTGCCGGGATAACCCTCGGCATATTTGTTGGTCAGCACGGAGCCTTGCGCCTCCAGCACGGCGCGCGAGACGATATTTTCTGAGGCAATCAGCTCAATCTGCTCCTGCTGACGCTTCAGCTCGCCGCGTACGGCAGCGGCAACATCAGGGTCAACCGTTGCCAGATCAGCACCGAAGAAATCTTGCGTTCCAGGAAAATTTGCCATGTGTTGCACCTTCATTGTCGTCCCACTCATTGCATTACACTCCACGCATCATCGTTACACTGCCGCTCATTTAATCAGGGGAAGAGCAGGCTCCCAATTTAGCCAACCGCCCACTATGGCGGCCACCGGCAAAGGCCGTCGCCAGGAAAATATCAACACAGTCTTTTGCAACTTCCGGCCCAATCACGCGGCCACCCAGCGCAATCACATTCGCGTCATTATGTTCACGGCACAAGCTCGCCGTAGTGGCGTCATGCACAAGCGCGCAGCGGATATCCTTGTGGCGGTTCGCCGCGATACTGATGCCGATGCCGGTGCCGCAAATGAGAATCCCGCGTTCAGCTTTGCCGGCGACAATCGCCGCCACCAACTTGGCAGCATAGTCAGGATAATCGACAGATACAGTGCCGCTATCGGTACCAAGGTCGAGCACGGTCATTCCGCACGCCTGAAGATGGGCGACGATCTGACATTTCAGGTCATAACCACCATGGTCGGAGGCAATCGCAATCGGTTTGTTCATCGTTTTTTCCTCTCCGCAGCAATAGCGGAAACACTTGCTAAAGGCGAGTCCAAGATTTTACGCGCCCTCTTGCCTCGCGCACGATTTTATGAGCAATTTCAGTGCATGATTGCCGAATCGCAACCCGCCTACTTCCATTTTACGCCAGTCTTCGCCTTTCTCATCAGCTACGGCATGGGCTATCTGCTG
>JAGOHT010000191.1 GCA_017996055.1 Alphaproteobacteria bacterium | reverse complement strand
CCCTGCCCCCGAAAGCCCACAAGACCGGATCGCGCACCGGCAAGCCGCGCATCATTGGACTACCGGCCGAGGCGCAAGTAATCATTGCCCGACAAGCCAAGGGCGAACCTACGGATTACGTTTTCATCCCGTCCAAGGGCGAAGGCACGCTGAACATTGCAAAACCGTGGATGGATGTACGCAAAGAGGCAGGACTGCCAGCTAACCTTGGCCTTCATGGATTGCGGCACTCCCTCGCCTCGCATCTGGCGATGGCTGGCGCATCGGCCGTTGAGCTCATGGAAGCGATGGGCCACAAGCAGGTTTCGACCACGCAACGCTATATCCACTTTGCCGAACGCGCCCGCAGCACGCTTGCAGAGCGAGGTGCAGCAATGGCAATGGCTGGCATGAACGAAGCGAACGGCAAGCAGAAGGCAGAAGTTTTGCCGATCAAGAAGCCGCGAAAGAGCAAGAATACGGCCTAAGCGATGGGTTAGCCTGATTTTAACTACGAAAGAGGTGAAAAAATGGAAGTGAGAATTGACGGCGTGAAGTACGTTCCGGTGCCGGATGCGCCGACCAACAAGGGGTTGCTTGACGCACTTGAAGTGCGCTTTGATTCCGGTGCCGGCGATGACATTACGGTGCGCGATTACCTGCGCACGCTGCTGATTACGCTGTGGGAAGAGAAAGAATCGTTCAGCGGCAAGCGGCCATTTGGTAATAGCGGCTGGGAATACGAAGTTCTGATTCCGCTGGCTAAGGCCGGGTTTGTTTATCTTGGTCCTCTGAACGAAGACGGCGAGCCGTACAACTGGACGCAAGAGCAAATCCAGTACGCGAATGCCTATGTGTCCGACCTGATCCTTGCGGCATTTCACGGGGTTCATGAAGGCTAACGCTTATTTCCCTGCTACTACAGCGGAGAATAGCCGAAAGGTTCGTGGTGGGCAGAGGCGCATGGAGATTTGTGGCCGGCGAGGCCGATCCAGACCTGGCGAAGTTCAAGCGCCTGCGGGGTCAGCGCGGCCCGCAGAAGACGGCAACCAAGTGCCAGGTAACCCTGCGTCTTGATCCTGAGGTTATCGATTTCTTCAAGGCCAGCGGCAGAGGCTGGCAAAGCCGGATCAATGAAACGCTGCTAGAAGATATTCACGCGAAGAAGAAAACCGCCGCCTGACGGTATCAGGCAAAGCGGGCCAAGAAGGGGCGGCAACCCCGACTAGGCCCTGACCAAGAAGCACCTTTATAGGAGATGCACCATGGCTACCGAACATATTACCGCAAGCACTTCTGACGCGCCCCCAGTGCGCCGAGGCAGGCCACCCAAACGAATTCAACCGGCCATTACTCCGGCTGAGCCACTGAGCTGCCTTCATCGTCTTGACGACCGAACTAGGCGAGCAATCGAGCGAGCCTCCAAGCTACTGGAAGAAAGCGCCCTCTATCGAGTGGAAGCGCTGAGCAGCCCTAGTTCTGTGCGGATGTACCTGAAACTGAAACTAGCATGCCTGGAGCACGAGGAGTTCCACGCGATCTGGCTTGATGCGCAGAACCGGGTCATTGCCTTTGATCGCATGTTTTCCGGAACCCTGACGGAAACCAGCGTCTATCCGCGCGAGGTGGTCAAAGCAGCGATGAGGCACAACGCCGCAGCGTGCATCCTGGCGCATAACCACCCTTCCGGCATACCGACCCCATCGCGCGCCGACGAAATGCTGACGCAATCACTGAAGAATGCACTCGCTACAGTCGACGTGAAGGTTCTCGACCACTTCATTGTGGCTGGGAATAACGCGCCCATGTCATTTGCCGAGCGTGGTTTGCTGTAACCAATTACCAGAGCACACCACCCCGGCCCGGCCAGGCGCAAAGCGGATTCCTTCTCCGCGTGGGGTGGCACTCAATTGAGGCGTTGCCAATTAAGGGGGTGATATGGAATTCGACATCGATAAATTTTCCGGTTTCTTAAAAAAAAGCCCTGCCGCCAACAACGCTTACATGATGTTAATGGTTCTCCTGCCACGCGACCGATTGATTAATGAGGCAAAGAGTTTCTACCTCAATGCAAATTGGCCTGAAAACGATGATCCATTTAACGACTTCGAGAGAATTGTTTATCTTGCAGCCGCGCGCGGAAAAGTAAGCCTAGAACAGGCGGAAAAGATTTGGCGCGATACACAAAAACCTGACAAAAAGCGTGGTTTCAAAGATGTTCTAGCGTACCACTCCAAAATCTGCAAAGAAATGTGTCACGACTTACCAATTGAATTTTGGCAAGAGTTTATTGATGGTGTCATTTACGGCAGGTACGGAGGTAGTCGCGTGTATATCAAGGCCCGTAGACCTGCTGACATTGAGAAATTATCCCCGAAACAGATCATGGAGCGGCATGGAGTAAGCCGAGCTACAGCATATCGCTGGCTAAAAAAATAGTCTCATTTTTTGGCTTAACCACGTCACATCATCCTGGCTAACCTCGCCTTACAAATTACTTTGTGAGGCAAAAAATGGAAACTAAGCGATACGTCAATAGAGAACAAGCCGCTGACTACTTAACCGGACAAGGCTTGCCGGTAGCAAAAACCACACTTCAAAAATTAGCAACGGTCGGAGGCGGGCCGGCATATCGCCGCTTTGGCAAATACGCGGTCTATCTGACGGACGACCTTGATAGCTGGGCAGAGCAAAAGCTGAGCCCCCCTCGTCATTCCTCGACCATTGCTTGAGGTGCGGCAATGAAACCACGCCGTTACCGCCCCAACCGCTATCAGTTGCTCGCTAAGCTGCGCAGGCAGTCCGCACTGGTTCGCGCAAACCGTGAATGGGCGCGCGCCCCCGAGCTGGTCGAACTGCTTGGCCTGCTCAATGCAGCGCCGCTGCACAAGCGCTTCATCACCTACTGCGGCATCCGCTTCCCGCTCTCCTGTGGCCTAGTCGTTCGCGCCGCCTGGTGCCCAGACACCAACACGCCGCTGGTGGGGAGCGTATGAGCGCCGATACGCTGCTTTCACTGCTCGACAAAACGAAACCAACCGGCAAGAGCCGGTGGCAAGCCCGATGCCCAGCCCATACCGACAAAGGCCCCAGTCTGAGCATCCGGGAAATGGACGATGGCCGCGTCCTGGTGCATTGCTTCGCCGGCTGCTCAGTCCACGAAATTGTCCAGGCTGTTGGTCTTGAATTGTCCGACCTGTTTCCACCGCGAACCACGGACAATACAAGAAGCGAGCGGCGACCGTTTGCCGCTGCTGACGCCTTGCGTGCGGTGGGGTTTGAGGCGCTGGTCGTGTGCGCCGCTTCTGCGGCGATGGCGACCGGCGAACCCCTATCGTCGGTGGATCGTGAACGCCTGTTGCAAGCCGGTGAGCGCATCCAGGCCGCTTTGTCGGGGGTTGGATTATGAGCAACGTAACCAGCCTGGAAAAAGCCGCTGCAAAGCTGGCTGAGAAGCAAAAAGCGAAACCAACCTCAACGCCACCGGGCGACCTTTTTGCACCTGACGGCAAACGCATCATTCAGCACAAAAACGGCCATCTGCCGACCGTGCTTGATCTGGTCGAGCGCTCGCTCAGTGAGTCGCCACAGCTGCACCTGTTTCGCTATGCCAGCCGGCTGGCCCGTGTCTATCAGGCCGAAGAACCGAAAGACAAGAGCGTCAAGCGGCCAGCCGGCGCCATCATGGTGCACCCCGTTGAATCGGCACATATGGCCGAACTTGCGGGCCGTGCTGCCAATCATCAAAAGTGGGATTCCCGGCTGTCGGAGTATGTCGCCACCGACTGCCCGCGCCGTGTTGCGGATTCGCTGTTGGCGCGCGGCCATTGGCCGCAGCTTCCCGATCTGGTCGGCTTCATCGAAACCCCGACTATTACGGATGATGGGCGTGTCATTGACCAACCC
>JAGOHT010000190.1 GCA_017996055.1 Alphaproteobacteria bacterium | reverse complement strand
GCGTCGTGATGTGCGGGCGCTCAGAAAGGTCGCTTAATGCCTTCATTCGTTTGTTCTGTCGCGCTTGGCTCGGCACGGCTGGCGCTTTGGGCGCTGGTGTTTGTTGCGGCACCCTTATGCGCAGCCGAGCCGCCGTCCGCTCCGTCCCTGTCCGCCGACGTGCAACTCGACCAAAGCGATCCGATGACCAAGGCGGAGACTTTGCCGCCCGCGGAATTTTTACGCCGTTTTGACATGTTCCTCGACAAACCCTCGGTGGCGCAGCCGATTAATCCGGAACTTTTCCGCCATTTCTGGGAAAAATGGAGTTTGGTTACGACGCGCTATAAGCCGGATGGCGAGGAGATGCGCTTTACCTATGCTAACAAGCTGGCGGCGGAGAGTCTGGCCAAGGGTGAGTATCCGTTTCCGGAAGGCACCGTTTTTGCCAAAATCGGTGCGAAGGCTGCGCATGACCCGAGCTTTAACAGCAGCATTGTGCCGGGCTCGATTGTGCGCATTCAGGTCATGCTCAAGAAGGCGAATGACCCGAACGCACATGATGGCTGGGTCTATGCGCTTTATGCGCCGAAATATCGCGGCGCGCTGACGGCAGCGGAGAGCCAGGCCTGTCATGCCTGTCACCTCATGGTACCGGAACGAGATATGGTGTTCTCGCAGCCTTTTCCGGTCGCGTTCGGCGCAACGCTGGCGACACTGCCCGACGACCAACCCTTTGCCGATAAGTTCAAGCCGGTGTCATTAGCGGCGCTCAAGCCCGGCATTCGTGCAGCGCTGGAGCAGCACAACTCATTGCCGGTGAAAATCCAGCTGCTCGAGATGCCGACTTTTTCCGGCACGTTGTTTGAGTCGCGCGAGATTCTCAACCGGTTGGCGCGCAAGTATCGGCAGGCCTATGTGTTGAGCGCGCCCGATGGGCGGCAATTTCTCATAAGTCTTCCGGAAGCTGCTAGTGATTGCGTCGTCTCGATCAATACGGTCGATGCCAAGGTTGGGGCTTCGGCTGTGACTGCGCGCGATAACCGTTTGCCGACGACGGAACGGCGGAGCTGCGAGAAACCATGACCCAGCCCTGGCTACAGCATTATCCGCCTGGCGTTGACTGGCACGCGCCGCTGCATCCGCAGCCGATGGCCGCGATGTTTGAACAGGCTGTGGCGCGTTTTGGTGACCGGCCCTGTCTCGATTTTCTCGATCGGCATTATAGCTATGCTGAAGTGGGAGACCTGGTTGATCGTGCCGCAGCAGGTTTACAGGAACTGGGCGTGACGAAGGGCACGCGCGTTGGGCTCTTTCTGCCGAATACGCCGTATTACGTGATTATGTTTTATGCAGTGCTTCGCGTCGGTGGCGTCGTCGTCAATTTCAACCCGCTCTATGCGGCGCGCGAAGTTGAAAAGCAGATGAAGGACAGCGATTGTCGTCTAATGGTGACGCTCGACCTTGCCGCGCTCTTTGACAAACTGGAAGCGATGTTTGGTAAGACCTCACTGGAGCGCCTAATTATCTGCCGGATGGCGGATATTTTACCGACTTTTAAGGGGCTGCTCTTTCCCTTTATTAAGGCGAAAGAACTGGCGGCAATACCGCATGACGAGAAGCATGTTCCGTTTCATCATCTGGTCGAAAATGAAGGGCGGGTGCAGCCGGTCACGATTGACCCGACGCAAGACCTTGCGGTGTTGCAATATACCGGTGGCACGACAGGGGTCCCCAAGGGAGCGATGCTCACCCACGCCAATCTGACGGTGAATGCTGAACAATCCTGTCTGTGGTTTCCCGAATTCCGGCTCGGCGAAGAGAAGATGCTGGCGGTGCTACCCTTCTTCCATGTTTTTGCCCTTACGGCAGTGCTCAATGTCGCCATCCGCATCGGCGCGGAAATCATCATGCTGCCGCGTTTTGACTTGTCGCAGACCATCAAGGTCATTGCCAACAAAAAGCCGACCTTGTTTCCCGCCGTGCCGACCATCTATACCGCCATCAACCAGTTCAAAGCCTTGGCTGAATATGATCTGTCCTCCATTCGCTTCTGTATTTCGGGCGGCGCGGCTTTGCCAGTTGAGGTTAAGCGCGATTTCGAGCGCCTGACCGGCTGTGTGCTGGTCGAGGGCTATGGGCTGAGCGAAACCTCGCCGGTGGTGACCGCTAATCCGACGGTGGGTGAGAATAAGGCCGGCTCTATCGGTCTGCCGCTGCCCGGCACGAGCATCGAGATTGTTAGCCTTGATGATCACACAACGGTGCTGACACCAGGTGAGCATGGCGAGGTCTGCATTCGTGGACCGCAGGTTATGTTGGGCTATTGGAACAATCTGGCGGAAACCGAACTTGTCATGCAGCAAACGCCGCAAGGGATGCGACTGCATACGGGCGATGCCGGCCATATGGATGCTGAGGGCTATACCTTCATTACCGACCGTATCAAGGACATGATTATGTGCGGTGGCTTTAAGGTTTATCCACGCACGGTGGAAGAAGCAATTTATCAGCATCCCGCTGTGGAAGAATGCGTGGTGGCTGGTATTCCAGATACCTACCGCGGCCAGACGGTGAAAGCCTTCATCAAATTACGCAAGGGTCAACCGCTGACGAAGGATGAACTACTGACTTTTCTTGCCGATAAAATCTCGCCGATAGAAATGCCGAAGCAAGTTGATTTCCGTGACCAGCCCTTGCCAAAAACGCTCATAGGAAAATTGTCGCGGAAACTCCTGCTGGAAGAAAGCTCACCGCCCAAATCACCGTGATTGCTGCGTTGCGAAAACTGCAATTTTTCTTGTCCGGCTGACGCAGTTAAGCGTCGGTTAAATCTATGGGCGCATGGTGGGGGCGACCGTGGCGAATCAGCGGCATGGCCAGAAAATTGATAAAAAACCAGAGGCGCTGGATTAGGCAATGAGTAGCGGCGACCATTTTCGATATTTTATTGTCTTGCAGACAAAGGATGGCGATGCTGGACCGGCAAGTCTCCATCGGCAAACTCGTCGGGCTGCGGCGTTTGAATTCATTCAATTGTTGCGTGAATGGATTGCCGAACAAAAGCAGGAGGCGCAGGTCTCAGCGCTTGATGTCACGATGTTCGGGCAGATTCAAATCACCTGCGCGTCGGAATTCATCGACCAAATCCGGCAGCAGGATATTCTTGCGATTGCCGAAATCCGCCCCGCCAATAGCGCAGAGGTGAATCTGCGTAAGCTTATCGACCAGATATCCGGCTAAAGCGAAGGGCGTATTATTTATTTTACGCTCGGTGCACTCTGCAGATTGACGACCCCGCCTGTCGGTGCGGCACCAGGACGATCCGGCGCCGTGAAGGTGAAGCCCTTCAGGTCTACACGTGTAAACCCTGCGTTGCGCCCGACCCAGATTGGGAAGCCGCTGGGGACAAACTGGCCACGTTCGGTAATGGCGGTCGGTAGGCGCGGCATATAGCCATAAGTCTCGGCGCGCTGCTGGCTATAAGCGTTGGCGACATAGCGGGTGCGGCCATTTTCCGCTGCTGTCCAGGGGTTTGCTCCGCTCAGAATAGCCTGATCGTAAGGCAAGGGGATGGGGTCATACGCAACCACTTGGTTGTTGCGGGCGATATGCAGGCAAACGCTCTTCTCAGCATTGACGGAGATAGTGGCATTGGGGCGTGTATTGATAGTTTGGACCTCGTCGCCAGGATAGCAGGCTTTTGCTTCCTGGCCGCCGCGAACCAAGGTAGCCATGCTCAGCGAGGTGCCCGGCACTTGGTGATAGGTGACGACAAAGCCATCAATGGTGCGCTGACCCTGCGGCTCATTCTGAAAAGCCTGCACGGGGCCGGACTGCGTGTAAGGACCGCGTTCAATGCGCGCGCCATCAACTGGCGAGGTCAGTGGCACGGTGCCTTGTGCGCGGCGAGCAGCTTCGT
>JAGOHT010000189.1 GCA_017996055.1 Alphaproteobacteria bacterium | reverse complement strand
CTCTAAGACTTTTTCCTGTGATTGAGGTTGGCATGGTTGTCACGCAACGTATCAGCCGTCTGTTTCTGCTGACACTTCTGTTGGTCGCCCCGAATGTTGCCGCCAAGGTCTATGACCCGGTCACCGCGACGCTCAGCAACGGGCTACAGATTATCGTGGTGCCTAATCATCGCGCGCCGGTGGTGCACCATATGCTGTGGTATCGTGTCGGTTCGGTTGATGAAGTGGAGGAAAAGTCTGGCCTCGCGCATTACCTTGAGCATTTGATGTTTAAGGGCACGGCGACCGTGCCGCCCGGTGGCTATAGCAAAGCGATTGCTGCAGTTGGTGGGCGTGAGAATGCCTTTACCTCGCATTATTTTACAGCCTATTTCGCCACTGTTCCGGCCGATTTTCTTCCCCAGCTCATGGAGCTGGAAGCTGACCGAATGCATAATCTGGCGATTACGGAAGAGCAAGCCATGCCGGAGCGCGATGTCGTGCTCGCCGAGCGCCGCCAGCGCACCGATGATGAGCCAGGGGGCCGCTTTGCCGAGAAGATGAACAAAGCGATATACGGTACGCATCCGCTGGGGCGTCCGGTCATTGGCTGGCGCGATGATATAATTGGGCTATCGGTTGAGGATGCCGAAGATTTTTACCGTCAGTGGTATGCGCCTAATAATGCGATCTTGATTGTCAGCGGCGATGTTACACCGGAAAAAGTGCTGCAGATCGCGGCGGCCACCTATGGTCGTGTAGAGAGCCAGCCGCTGCCGCTGCGACCGGAAACGCGTACGCTCTATGTGCCGCATAAGGAGCCGGAGTCGCTCTTCGTGCAGGATCCTGATGTGCGCCAGGTCAATATTCAGCGGCATTACATCGCGCCATCTTACCAGACTGCGACCGGCTATACGCCCTATGCGTTGCAGGTTCTGGCCGAGATTCTTGACGGTGGTGCTGTGGGCAGGCTTTACCGCAAGTTGGTGATGGAGAAGAAGATCGCCACGGAAACGGGGGCGGATTATGACGCGCTTAGTCGTGACGATGGCAGTTTTTCTATTGGGCTGACTTTGCCGCCGAAAGCCAATGTCGGGCAGTCCGCCCGTGCGCTTGACGCGCTGCTTGCCGATTTGGTGAAGCGAGGTGTCACAGAGAGTGAGGTCAAGCGAGCTATCAAGCGTATGCGCGAGCAGGCGATATTTACCCGCGACCACCTGATGACACCGGGTTACGCTTTCGGGCAACATCTTTCCTTGGGTCTCAGCGTTGCCGACGTCGAAAACTGGCCGGATACGATCGGCCGTGTCACGGTCACTGAGGTCAATGCGGCGGCACGTCAGGTTTTCGGCAGTAAAGATTATGTCACTGGCTATCTGATACCGGATGGCAAGAGCCCATTTGCCAAGGTCGGAAAAGTCACCGTTCCACAGGGGGATATTCGCTGATGGTGCGTTCGCTGATTATGCTTTTGGGGCTTTGCTTGAGCTTTCCAAGTGCGGTTTATGCACTGCCAGTGCAGGAGGTCGTGAGTAAGCTGGGGGTTAAGGCCTGGCTGATTGAGGACCACACCAACCCGACGCTGTCTTTGCAGTTCGCGTTTCGGGGCGGAGTTGAGCAGGATAAGGTCAACAAACAGGGATTGAGCGTTTTGCTGGCCGATATGTTGACTGAGGGGGCGGGGAAGCGGGATGCACGCGCATATCAACAGGCTTTGGCAGACAACAGCATTAGCTTTAGCTTGCAGGCGAGCCGGGATGTGATTAGCGGTAGCCTTTATGGTTTGACCAGCGCGCTGCCGTTAGCGACGGAACTGGTGCATGACGCTTTGACCGCACCGCGTTTTGATACCGAAGCGCTGGCGCGGCTGAAGCAGCATCAAGAAGGTGCAATCAAAGCAAAACTTGCTGACCCGGAATGGCAGGCGCGTCGTGCCCTCTATGCGATGGTCTATGCCAACCATCCTTATGGTTATCGTTCGCTGGGTAGCGCGGCCATCCTGGCTGGTATTACGCAAAAAGACCTTATGGATGAATTTCCGCGGCGTTTCGCGCGCGACAATCTGATTGTTGCCGTGGTGGGTGATATTACGCCGGATGCTCTGGCGGAATTGCTCGACAAGGCCTTCGGCGATCTGCCGGCCCATGCTCAACTGCGTCCGGTGGTGGATATCGCTGTGCCGAAAAAGGCGCAGTCGCTGCATCTGACGCAGGAAGGAGGACAATCTTATCTGCTGTTCGTTGCGCCGGGTATCAAACGTGATGACCCGGACTGGCATGCCGCCACTTTGCTGAATTACCTTTTGGGCGGCGGTGGTTTTTCCTCGCGGCTCATGCAGGAAGTGCGCACTAAGCTGGGGCTCACTTATAGTATCGATACTTCGCTGGCGGCGATGGAGCATAGCGGTTTGCTGGTTGGTGAAGCGAAGACAGCGAATGACAAAGCCGGACAGGCCTGGTTGGCGACGCGGCAAGTTTGGGGGCAGATATTTGAGGATGGTGTGACGGAGGCCGAGCTAAAGGCGGCGCAGGACTATCTCATCGGCACATTGCCGACCAGTTTTACGTCATCGGGGGCGATAGCCGGAATGTTGCTCTCAGTGCAGAAAGAAAATCTGCCACGTGATTATCTTGACCGTCGTGCAGAGTTGCTGCGTGCGGTGACCACGAATGATATCGCGCGCGTCGCCAATCGGTTGCTAAACCCGAAGGTGGTGACGCTCGTGGTGGTTGGCGTGCCGGAAGGTATCGTCAGTGATCGTACGGAGAAATTTGTCGATGAGTAAGCTGACGATGAGCCCTGCTTGGCAGGGTGTGCAACGGGAAGCGGCGCGTTTAAAGGACGTCACGCTGCTTGATTTATTTGCTGGGGATGCTGATCGTTGGCAACGGCTGCAGACCCGTATTCCCGGCTTACTGCTCGATTATTCTAAGCAGAATATTGATCAAGGCGCGCTCGCTGTGCTCTTAACGCTGGCGGAACAGCAGGATGTTGCGGGTTGGCGTGCGAAAATGCTGACTGGTGTTGCCATTAATCACACCGAGAAGCGGGCTGTTTTACATACCGCCTTGCGCCGACCGTTCAATGCGCCTTTGACCATCGATGCTCAAGATGTGATGGTGCTGGTGCAGGCTGTCCATTCGCGCATGGCCGTGACGGTTGACGCTATCCGTTCCGGTAGCTGGCTGGGTGCGACTGGGGCACGGATTACTGATATCGTCAATATTGGAATCGGCGGTTCTGATTTCGGCCCACGCATGGTTGTAACCGCGCTGGAAGACTATCAGGCTGTTCCGCGCGCGCATTTCGTCGCGAATGTCGATGCCGACGAGTTGCAGCGCGTTTTTGCCCGCTGTAATCCGGCGCAAACGCTCTTTGTTGTCGCCTCAAAGACCTTCACGACGCAGGAGACGATGTTGAACGCGGCCACGGCGCGGCAATGGCTGATCGACAAACTCGGAGAAGCGGCGGTGGCGCGCCATATGCTGGCAGTTTCCACGAACCTCACGGCAACCAAGAGTTTTGGTTTGCCGGATGAAAATGTCTTCGGTTTCTGGGACTGGGTGGGCGGTCGTTATAGTCTGTGGTCAGCCGTTGGTCTAAGCATCGCTCTTGCACTGGGTATGGAAGCCTTCGATGAATTGCGGGCCGGAGCGGCAGCGCTGGACGAACATTTCCGCACCGCGCCGCTGGCAAAGAACTTGCCGGTGCTGCTCGCGTTAATTGGCGTCTGGAACCGTAATTTCCGCGATTGTTCGGTTCATGCCGTATTGCCTTACGCCGAGCGGCTGCGACTGTTCCCAACTTTCCTTCAGCAGCTGGAAATGGAGAGCAACGGCAAGCGCGTCAATCGCGCGGGCGAGCAAGTTGACTATGCCACTAGTCCGGTGTTGTTTGGCTCGGCTGGAACCGTCGGTCAGCACAGCTATTATCAAATGC
>JAGOHT010000187.1 GCA_017996055.1 Alphaproteobacteria bacterium | reverse complement strand
CGATGGGAAAGCGACAAGGCCAAGGAGCGCGCCGCCAAGACTCCTCAGGAGGCCGCGACTGCAACGCCCAGCGCGCTCGACGGTCTGACCAGCGCCCTGCCCGCGCTTACGCATTGTCAAAAAATAGTTCAGCGCGCCACACGCGTTGGTTTTGACTGGGAGAAGCCCACTGATGTCCTGCCCAAACTCGATGAAGAGATCAAAGAGCTCGCGGCGGAGATGCCCTCTGGCGCGCCCGACCGAATCACCGATGAGCTGGGAGACGTGCTGTTTACGACCGTTTGCCTAGCCCATAAACTCAGAATTGACCCAGAAACGGCGCTGAGGCAGGCGAATCGGAAGTTTGAACGCCGTTTTCGGGCTATGGAGAGCCGTTTGGGCAAAGAAAAACGCCAAAATGACCCTATTTCGCTCAATGAATGGGAAAACGCCTGGCGTGCCGTAAAGTCTCAAGAATAGCATATAATATATTGTATTATATAAATAATATTTCAAGAAACTAGTCGAATTTCAGCCCAAAACAAAACGAATCATTCTGATGTAGGAACAATAAATACGATTCCTTACAACAATCCCTGATCTATCTGTTCTTGTTGGCTCAGCCGCCGCTCTTCTCACGTGCCGCTTGATAGGCGGGCATCAGCCAATCGCGGAGTGCAAGAGCATTTTCAAAGCTGTTGCCGGCAATCGTGCCGTTGTCAAACATGGTTGGCCGATATGGCTGCCCCTGCCAATCAATGACGATACCGCCCGCCTCGCTGAGTGCCAGCGCGCCTGCTGCGTCATCCCACGGACGGCTATAGGAAGCCGTGGCGCGGAAATGATAGTGCGGCATCGCCGGCAGCCCGAAGAGCGGTTTCCCCGCCACCAGCATCGCCGGATAGACCTCGCACGCGACAAAACTCTTGCGCTCAAAGCGCGGCGCTTGCCCGATGCCCGGGAATTTCTCAACCGGCATTTGCAGCCGAACGCCGAGGATGCCGAACATATCGGCAAAGTTGGCAGAGCGCGCGACGCAGAGCTTCTGCCCCTGAAAATAGGCACCGCCACCCTTCTCCGTATGCAGCGTCTCGCGTGTAATCGGGTGATGAATCCACCCCGCAATCGTCGTGTCGTGCTGCACCAACGCGACCATAATACCGAAGGTTTCTTTGCCTTGCGCGAATGGCCTTGTGCCGTCAATCGGGTCGATAATCCAAACAGGATGATCGGAGCGCAGCGCTTGAATCAAGTTTGGGTCGGCGGCGAAGCTTTCCTCGCCCAGCACCAACGAACCAGGCAGCAGCTTTTGCAAAGCCGGCGCTAATGCCGCCTCGGCTTCTTTATCGGCGATGGTCACGAGGTCAAGCGGACCGGTCTTTTGGCTAATCTCGCTCTCTTGCAGGTTGCGCCAGCGCGGCATCACCACCCGCTGCCCGACTTCCAACAACAGGTCCGCCACCTGCTCCATCGCGACCTGCGCCATAGTGGCTACTTCTTTTCGGCGAATTGCTGCCGCTTCTGCCGCGCGTCGTGGATGATGTCTTCCATGCCGTCAAGCTCCAATAAGGTCAGATTAGCACTCTGCCAATTCTGGTTCCGCAGCGAATGCATCAAGCGCATAATGCCGTCCTCAAGCGCCAAGGTGGCGCGGTGCGCGACACGGTCAACCTCAGGCGCAGAGTTGGCTTTATCAAAATCTTTGCGCATCTCCTGCACGAGCGGGATGGTCTCCTGCACTTCTTCAAATTCTTTGTTGTGCAAACTGAGCCAATAGCGTCCGCGCTGCACGGGGTCGCGCAAAACTTCATACGCTTCGATAAGCGATGTAAGCTGCTTGGCTGCGTGAATGCGCTCGTTCACACTACGAATGGCAAAACGGTCGGGGTCAAGCGTGCGCTGCATGACGGCAAACTGCCGCTCCAGCTCCGTCTGGTCGATGTCGATACGGCGCTCAAGGCCTAGGCGCGCAAAATGGTCAACGCCACGCACCGGTTGAATCGCGCCGCAGTGATTGCAGAATAAAGCGCGCGGTGAAAGCTGCTTGGTGCAGAACCAGCAAACGACATCGGTGCTCATCCAATCCTTGGCTTCAACCATGCCGATGACTTTATTCATGCGCACTGTCCTGCCTGTTTGGGCGCGCGTCATGGCGTGCCACCGTGTTCGTTATGCCGCCTGCGGCCTGGTGGCATGATAATGCTTGACCCAAGCCGCAGCGAAGGCGGCACTATCCTCCGATTGCGTTGCCCAGCCAAGGGAAATACGCACTGCCGAATCTGCCGCAATGGCATCATAGCCCATGGCACGCAAGACATGCGAGGGGTTAACTTTGCCACTCGAGCAGGCCGCGCCGCTGCTGACGGCAAAACCAGCGAGATCAAAGGCCATAAGTTGGGTCGCGCTGGCGCAGCCCGGCATTATAACGCAGCTGGTGTTGGCGACGCGCTGCGTCTGCTGTCCGACAATCACGGCGTCCGGCGCAGCGGCCAGAATGGCTCGTTCCATCGCATCACGCCAGGTACGCAGTTCCGGCTGTAGGGCGCTATCGTCGCTGGCCGTGCGCGCCGCGGCGCCAAAGCCAACAATACCCAGCAAATTCTCGGTGCCAGCACGGCGGCGCATCTCCTGCCCGCCACCGTGCAAAAGCGGCGCCAGCGGCAAATTCTCCGCGACAATCAGCGCGCCACAACCCTGCGGGCCGCCGATTTTGTGAGCCGAGAGCGTAAGGCAGTCTGGGCCAAGCGCTGCGAAATTGAGTGGTAATTTGCCCAAAGCTTGCACCGCATCGCAATGCAAACGCGCCTGGTAGCGCCGGGCTAGTTTGGTAATTTCGGCATAAGGCTGGATAACCCCGGTCTCGTTGTTGACCAGCATAATGGAGAGTAAAACGGGCGGCTTAGCCGTCGCCAATAGCTGCTCCAGCGCCTGCAGATCAATCAGCCCGTGACAATCAACTGGTACGGAACCGGGGCGTTCTCCCGCCGCCGCCCGCACTGAGTCATGATCGGTCGCGCCATAGAGGACTGTTCCTGTCCAGGGCATAATCGCGAGGTTGTTGGCCTCAGTGCCGCCACTGGTAAAAATAACCTGGGTTGGCTTCACAGCCACCAAGCGGGCTACATCCTCCCGGGCAGTCTCCAGCAGCGCCCGCGCACGTCGGCCTTCCTGGTGCACTGAGGCCGGATTGCCCAACGTGCCTAACGCCTCTATGATAGCGAACTTGACCGAAGGTTTGATCCGTGCAGAAGCATTGTAATCAAGGTAAATAGTCAATTTTTGGCCTTTTCGGCAATGGAGCCCATTATTCTGACGAAATAAAACAAAAGTTTCAATGGATTAGCAGCAATAAAAGCAAATATCCCTCATTGTCGAATTGCCTTGAAATCAGACCGGCAGAGTGTGCTATAAGAGCGCAAGCAAGTAATTTTTGTGGTTTCTCAAAGCCATAGCTAGTTTAGCGCAAGGGGCACCAAGCACAATGCCAGAAGTTCTCTTCACCGGCCCTGCCGGTCGTCTTGAAGGCCGCTACAGCCCGGGCAAGTCGCCTACCGCACCAATCGCCCTCATCCTGCATCCGCATCCGCAACATGGCGGCACGATGAACAATAAGGTCGTTTACAACATGTATCAGCAATTCGCTGAGCGTGACTTTGCGACCATGCGCTTCAATTTCCGAGGGATTGGAAAGAGCCAGGGTAGCTATGATCGTGGCGAAGGAGAACTCGCCGATGCCGCCAGCGCGCTCGATTGGCTGCAAAGCCTGAACCCCAACTGCCGTACCGTCTGGGTCGCCGGTTTTTCGTTCGGCTCGTGGATCGGGATGCAGCTGCTGATGCGCCGCCCAGAAATTGATACTTTTATCTCGATTGCACCGCCGGCCAATCTGCTGGATTTCAACTTTCTGGCTCCCTGCCCTACCTCTGGCATGATTGTGCACGGCGCAGCGGATACGC
>JAGOHT010000188.1 GCA_017996055.1 Alphaproteobacteria bacterium | reverse complement strand
GCATGATGTATGACGGTTCGCACGAACCGCTCGCCGATAACATCAAGGTCGCGGTCGCCTATCTGCAGAAGCTGGCACCGCTCGGCATCACGCTGGAAACCGAAATCGGCCAAACCGGCGGCGTCGAGGATGGTCTGGCAGGCGACGCCTCTTACTCCTCACCTGATCAAATTCGCCAGATGCGCGCGGCGCTGCAGCCGCTAGGCGGCAATTACACCATCGCCGCCAGCTTCGGCAATGTGCATGGCCTTGCCAAGGCCGGTGAAGTCAAGCTCAAGCCAGAAATTCTGGCCGACCTCTTGCCGGAAGCGCGCAGCGACGCCCATTTCAAGGGCTTTGTCTTCCACGGCGGCAGCGGTTCAAGCCAAGCGGAAATCCGCCTCGCCGTCGCGAATGGTGTCGTCAAGATGAACCTCGACACCGAATGCCAGCTGGAATATTCCCGCCCGGTCTTTGAGCATGTGCTGAAAACCCATGCCGAAGTGTTGAATGCCGATGTGCCGAACAAAAAGCATTTCGACCCACGTAGCTGGGGCGCCAAAGCCGTAGACAGCATGGCGGCGCGCGTCGCCCAGGCCTGCCGCGATATGGGTTCGGCGGGCAAAGCCGAGGAACAGACACGGGCTGCATAAACGCCTGATAAAACGCATTGCACGCCGCGTACTTCGGTTTATCATTCTCCCAATAATTTTTTCAGGGAGTACCCTATGTCGCGTGAAGCGGGCATCGCTATCGGCCCCATTCTTTTCGTCCTCGCTTTGCTCGGTATCATCGCCGCCGTGTTAGCCACCGACTCTGGCAGCATGGGCGGTGCAGCACGCGAAGATTCCATCACAGCGCAGATATCGTCGCAGGCAAACCTCATTCGTAGCAAATTTGCCGAATGCAATATGATCCGCGGTGGCTGGCCCGCAGGTGATGGCTCCGGCGCGCTGATCAAGGATGTCACCTGCCCGGGTGACCCCAGCGGGCAAGATAATTTATGGACCGGCGCGCGCAGCGCGCAATTATCACCCCCGCCCACCGGCTTTAACAGCTGGACCTATTATGACTATTCAGCCACCGGTGGCGGACGGTGTGTGAAAATCGCCCCGGGGTCAGGCAGCGATCCAGCAGTGAAAAACGGTATTCGTCGCGCCGCGGCGAAATTCACCACACAGGAAGTTGATTATGCCCCCAGCGGCAGCAATCAGAGCTTTGTGCTGTGGATCACAGCACCGACGGGCGCGGCTGGTGCCAACTGCGTCGCCAACTAGTCTTGTGAGCGTCCTCAACAATCTCGCCTGCAGCCCACTGCTCGGCAGCGCCTGGGGCCTGGCAATTCCCTTCTGGCTTGTGCTGGGCTGGAGCGCCTGGGTCGATGCCTGGACTGGGCTGGTGCCGAACGCCATCCTCCGACGCGGTGTGGTCTGGGGTTTAGCGCTCTTGGCGCTCGGCCTGTTGCGCCCCTATCCCGAACTCTTCGGCTGGCCGCCGGATATTGGCTTGAACTCATCCCTGCTCGCCGCGCTTATGCAACTTATCGGCGCGGTAGCGCTTTATAGCGGCGTCTGGTTGCTCAATACCATTTGGCGGATGTGGCGCGGCTATGATGCGCTCGGCATGGGCGATGCAAAATGGTCGGCGCTTGCCGCGCTGGCCTTTGGTCTGGCACCAGTGCTGTGGGCTTGGGCACTGGCCGCCTGGCTCGGCATTGCTTGGTTGTTCGTTGTTCGACGCAATCTGCGCGCGCGCCTCTTTTTCGCACCATTTCTCTTTATCGCACTGCTTGCAGTCAAATTAGGCGGGCTGGGCTAGACCCAATCGTGACAGAAGTTCCGCTAGCAAACTGACGGGTTGCGCCGCCGTCGTGCGCATGACGAATGCCGGACGACCGGTTGGAGTCGGCATTAACCGCGCAAAATCGCTTCCCGATGCGCAGCCGATTGTGAGTGATGCGGGCAAAAATTCATCAGGCGCTGCGAGCGCCAAGATAACTGTGGGGTCGTGGAAACGGAAAACCGGCTCCGGCCCGAAACGCAGAGCATGCGCAAGCATGAGGTCTTTGAAAAATTCGGCTCTAGCGTGCTGCGGCTGTAAGGCTTCGAGTTCCAGCACCGTCAGCACGACCGGCCAGGTGACATTGAGCGGCACAAAGCGCAGAGGAATTTCCAGCGCCAGTAACTGAGCCACTGCGAATGGATCACAAGCGAGATTAAAATCCGCGACCGGTGCGCTCTGCCACAGCGCATCAAGCTTGCCACCCATCATTGTCAGGCGCGCAATGATGTTTTCCGCCTTTGCCCCCCAGTGGCGCAGCAATGCCGCCGCCGTTGTCGCCGGTCCGAGAATGACATAATCGAGCGCCCCATGCAGCGCCGCCATTTTTTCAAGGTCTTCGGCAAGCAGCGCCAAAGCGTTCTCGCCTGACGCTGGCAAGGTGCGTCGAGCAGATTGAGCTAGTGTCAGGTTACACAGCCCATTGCCTGCTGCACTCTGCCGCGCTCTGAGCATCGCAGCGACGGCGGCAGGGTTGCTGGGCTGACCACATCCGGCAAAGAGCGGCACACCATCCGCGCCAAAAAATCCCAGCACATCGGCGCAGTTCGCATAGACCTTATCTTGCGGCACATTGCCGTAAGTGGCGATAACACCTGCGAGCGGCTCGGCGCTCTGCAGCGCGAGGGCAAGTGCGAGCGCATCATCCCGACCCGTATCGCAGTCAATGACGAAGGGGCGCAGCGGCGCGGCAACCACCATCAGTTATCCGCTCCGCCACCTTCGCCGATTGTGTTAAGCGCGTTCGTGCGTCGGCTCTGCATCAGCCCATGCATCGGCCGGTCAGGGTTGGCACCCGTCACTTGTGCAATTGGTTCGGCGCAGGCAAACCACTTCAAGGGCAAATCGCTGCCAACCAGCTTTTCCACCGTGTAGCAAAAGACCGCATTGGCGTGCCGGATATCACGCAGAAATTCAGTAGTCTTATCCGGGCGGATTTTGAAGCGGCTAGTCAGACTAGTTTCATCGAGGAACACGGCGGGAAGCCTCCCATTGCGTTCCTGGTTGAGCTGCACCACCAAACCATCAAACAACAGATCGCGGGGTGTGAACACATCCACCTTCGCCGAGCCGTAATCCACACTGGCCACCACCGGAATTTGCGCGCCCTTATACTGGATAGCAGCCCGTTCACGCTCATTCGCCATGCTGAAACAGGTGGCAATCGCCGCCGGTGTGCCTTTTTCAAAAATACCGGCCTTGTCCATATTGCCGACCACCCAGTTGAGCATTTTGGCGTGCCGCACATTATCCTCAACGAGAATGATGGGCACATTGCCCCCGCTCTGCTGTGCCATTGAGCCGACAATTTGGCGCACATTATCCAGCTGTTGTGGCAAGGGCGGGCGCCCGGGGCGGGCAACAAAATCCAGCTGCTGCTTGCCATCGGGCGTAAAGAGCCGCGAGAAAGCGATTTCGGACCAGTTTTGGCCATGGTGCGGCTCAATCATGTCATCGAGCGTGACCAGCAGCGCCGGCCTGTCCTTGCCAAAGCGTTCCTGCACGAAATTCAAGCCACGGGTCACGGCATCCTGCGCCAAAGCGCTGGCATTATAAAAATGGATGTCCAGCTTCTTTTTAGCCGGGTCGGTAATGCCATACTGGTCATAATCGAGATTGCGACCAAAAGCGCCGAGCACGCGCTCGCCCCAGGTTTGATAGGATTGGTGCAAAATTTGTTTGGCAACGGACTCCGGATTGGCCGGAACGGTCACAGCCTCCGCCGTTTCACGGTAGGCCGATTGAACTTTTTGGCGCTGCCAATGGCTGACGATATTGCGCTGCAACGCCGATTGCTCAAACAGGCTGTTGCCGCGTTCCACCAGCCAGATGGTGGCGCCCACGATCACGATCAGCGCGAGAAAGCCGATCGTCAGGCCAGCGCCAACACCTATCGC
>JAGOHT010000186.1 GCA_017996055.1 Alphaproteobacteria bacterium | reverse complement strand
GCATAGGTGGGCGTGTAGCCCTCTTTTTGGCAAAGCGCGGTCAGTCTTTCCATTGACGGCATTGCGCCCCAGGCGCTGCCGAGCGCCGCACCATGCACGCCACCCAGAATCAGCACGGTATCCAGCCCGTTTTCCCGCCCACCACGAATATCGGTTTGCAGATTATCGCCAATCATGGCGAGGCGCGCAGTCGGCGGCAACCTCAACGCCGCCCGGCCCGCCGCAAAGGCTGGCGCATAGGGTTTGCCGTAATAATGCACGGTGCCACCGACGGCTTCATAAGCAGCAGCAAATGCCCCCGGACACAGCAGCCGCCCTTGCGGTAAGACAACATCATAGTCCGGATTGGCGCAGAGCATAGGCAGCCCCAGACGTTGCCAGTGCGGCATCTCCGGCTGCCAGGCCGCGACTTCAACAATACTGTCGCCATACCAGGCATTGATGATCAGACCAGCAGCCGCTGGTTCACGCACCAATGAGAGCGGCGCGTTATATTGCGCCAGAATGCTACTATCCCCAACCAGCAAGGCTTTACCCGCAAAACCAGCGCGCCACAGGCTGGGGTCATTTTCTTGCAGCGCCTGCGCCACCAGCCCGCCCGACGTAATCAGCACATCGTAATCCGTAATCCCCATCGCCGTGAGTTGCGCCGCCACGTTCGGCGCAACGCTCGATGAGTTGGAGACGAAAGCGATTTTCTTGCCCGCCTGCCGCAGTGCCTGCAGCGCCGCCAGCGCACCCGCATAAGGCGCGCTGCCGTTATGCGTCACGCCCCACAGGTCGATGAGAAACCCATCATAACCGGCGGTGATTTCACGCAGCCCCGCCAGCAGGCGCGGCGCGGTGGTCGGCACCGACGGCGTCGGAGAGACGGGTGAAGCCATCGCGGCGGAGGCAGTCGGCAAGGTCATGATGAATCCTAGTGATAAGCGCCGGTCCGTCATAGACCAACGCGGTATAAAGCTGCACGAGGCTGGCACCGGCGCGGATTCGCGCATAAGCGTCCACACCGCTGGCGATGCCCCCAACCCCAATAAGCGGCAACTTGCCGCCGGTTAAACGATACATTGTGCGTAAAAGCGCCGTCGCCATGTCGCCCAGCGGCGCGCCAGAAAGCCCGCCCGCTTCACTTTTGAAACGTTCCGGCAAATCGGCAGGCCGCACCACGGTGGTATTGCTGACAATCATCCCGTCCAACTTCGCTGCCAGCACGACTTCAGCAATATCCGCCGCCATCGCATCGGTCAAATCCGGCGCAATCTTCACCAGCAGTGGTGGGCGCGCGGCTGCTGCATCGCGCGCTGCCACCGCCATGGCCAATAGTTGCGTCAACTCGGCACGATTTTGTAAACCACGCAGACCCGGCGTGTTGGGCGAGGAAATATTCATCACCAGATAATCGGCATACGGCGCCAGCGCCGTGATGCCCGTGACATAATCGCGCGGTCCATCGACCGCATCCTTATTAGGACTGACATTGATGCCGAGCAACTCTTGGTTGCCCGCTGCGCGCCACGCCTTCACCCGCGCCAGAAAGGCATCGAGCCCTTCATTGTTCATGCCATAGCGGTTGATGACCGCGCGCTGCTCCGGCAAGCGGAAGACGCGCGGCTTCGGATTACCAGTTTGCGGCTTGGGCGTCACGCTTCCAGCTTCGACAAAACCGAAGCCGAGCTTGAAGATATGCGGCAATGTTTCGGCATTTTTATCAAACCCGGCGGCAAGCCCGACCGGATTAGCGAAGCGCTTGCCCCATAAATCGTGCGCGAGCAGCGGATCGGCTGGTTCACGCCAGTCCGTCGTCAACCCCAGCGCCAGCGCCTTGACCGCGGCGCGATGCGCCGTTTCGGCATCAAGCGTAAATAAAAGGGGACGCAGCAAGGGATAGAAATCGAACACGGCGCGCCTTTCGCAAGTGACGGCTTGGTAATGTCCTGCCTGCGCCACTTTGTCAAACGCCTTGCAGGATGCGAGCGGCGCACCGGAGCCAAGCGCAGTTCGCGAATTCCGTAGCCTTTGATGGATTCCAACCCATTGTTATTGCATGGTTTTATCTTGCATTTGGGGCAAAATCGCTGGTATGCGGGTTGCAACCTTCCTGTTGAACGCACAGGAGGACCAATGTCAGCCGAATTCGAAGACGAGCAGAGCCTTTTTGATCTGGCGCTTGATGTGACCGCCAAGGTCAGCGCCGCCGGTTATGGCCTGCTGCCGGAACAGCCAAGCGCCACCATGTTAGCCGCTGCGGTGCAGGCAACGGGGCTCAGCCTCGACCAAGTCAAGAAAGTCTATCAAGCGATGCACCAGACCGCATTGAGCGACCTTGGCGCCGGCGCGCAAGACCCCATCATTTTGCTGCAAAGCCTGGTCGTCAAAAAACAGGCACACTAATGAAAGGATTAGTGAACCAGCTTGGAATGCAGGTGTGCAGGCTGGCGCATGGAGCCTGACAAACTCGGCAAAACGGTCGCAACAATGCCATTTGCGACATCGGCTAGCGAATTAATTTCACCCGACGGCGATTTCGCCGTTCCTACCGCCGTATAAGCAGGCGATGCGTTCACGACGTCGCGTGCTGCCAGATAAGCTTCACGAATAGCATTAGTGTCACCGGCCTGCGCATAGACTGGCACCATGGTGATATGGTTCTGCGCGAGTTGCAGCTGCGGCTGATGTTCGGCAGTGACGCGCCCGGCACCCGCACGCAAAACACCTTGCATATCTTCAGCAAAATCAACGGCCTGCTTCACGTTTACTTTTTCAGACACACTATTCTCCTAATTTTCGTAGTTCACGCTAGATCATGTCTTACATTTCTAAATCCGCGCTGCCTAGGACGATCCGTAGCTTTCTTTGTTTCAGGCAAGACAACCGCAATAATACCGTTGGCGACATCCGCAAGGGAGTTCACGCTAAGGCACGGGGATCTTGCCGTTCCGATTGTCGTATAGGCTGGAGAATCATTCACAAATTGCCGCGCCTGCAAATATGCTTGTCGAATGCCCTCGTGATCGCGAGCCTGAGCAAAGTCAGGAACCTTGGCAAGACCCCGCTGAACCAAACCCAGCCGCGGTTGCTCTATTGCTGCGACAGCACCAGCACGCAAGATACCCTGCATATCATCGGCAAAAGCAACGGCCTGCTGAACATTCACTTCACTGACCATGCGGTTCCCCACAAACGCTACCATCTGTAAAACGATTGCCTTAGGCTAAGCCATTTTCCAGGAAAGTAAAAGCACAACCCCCGCCAAGGGGCGGGGGTTGCAAAAATACTGGTTATCTAAGTTTAGATGCGGCGCTGCGCGGGCGGGAGCGTCATGCCCACTTCTTGTGCAGCGCGCAAAATCCGCTCCCCGATCGAACCGACACGGGCAGCAGCAGCAGCATAATTGCCCTGCGTGCGGCGAATAGCCGAGAGGGTCTTATCCAAAGCGACCAGATTGGTCTGGTTGGTCATGGACACGAGCCGATCCAGCGTTTCGTCGGTGCTGGCGGCAAAGGGCTGTTGTTCTGTTCCGTGTGCCATGATGGTTCCCGTTAAAATACTTGTTGCAAGCCCGTGCTGATGTTTTGACGCTAACAGTGATTGCTAAAAGAGCCGTTAATTGGGGTTTCGCCTATTGCCGAAAGCCTTAACCATGTCTTACCCATCCCGACACCGCCGAGACGGACGCCTAATGAAGCGCGGAGGTCTTGAGAAACAATTAATGTTACCGCGCTAGACTGTTTTCATGACGAGCATCAGCGCCACCGCGATTGACGGGCTGTATCGAGCGACACAAAAGCTGGCGCGCGCCGCGCAGACCGTGGCCGATGCACCGGTGACCGGTGGCGATGACACCCAGGCGCTGGTTGATGCCAAGACCAGCGTCATCGACTACCAGGCCAATGCCGCCGTGGTGAAACTCGATAACGAACGCACCAAGTATCTCCTGGATATACTGGCTTGATCACTGTTGCTTCCCTAAGCTTGAGGG
>JAGOHT010000038.1 GCA_017996055.1 Alphaproteobacteria bacterium | reverse complement strand
GCTTCTTCGGTGTCGTCGTATAAACGCGTGTACAGACACCACGCTTCTGCGGGCATTCCTTGAGCGCGGGCACCTTGTCCCGGTACTTCGGAACTTCGCGGCCTTTACGCACCAGTTGGTTGATCGTTGCCATGCTTCGCTTCCTTAATCCAAAACCGACTTCACGACGCTTGCGCGCCATTTAGAATACAAAAGCCACCGCGAAGACCGGATATTTCCCGCTCCGTGGAGGCTAAAAACCTTGCGCCGCGCAACCTGCTTTGCGATATGCCCAAGCATCTTGCTGAGCATCGCCAAACGTTCATTGCCGTCAGCTATGATTCCTTATGATAAATTTGGCTTAAGCCTTTGTTTTATCACAAACATACCGCGAAGAAAGATAAGCTTATCGCGGCAGGCGGGCGGAATATATGGGTATCCCAGAGTGACGTCAAGCAAAGATTAAATAATCATTCACTTTTCTGCCGCTTCATGAAACCAAGAATGCGATTAACGCTTAAAATGGCTGGTAGCACTATTGGTTATAGCCGCGGGCCCAGGAAATTTCGGTGCAGGCTTCCCCGCAAGAGCGCCTAAAATATCGTAAGCTGCTGCCCTCCCCGATTTGTAGGCACCATCAAGGTGCCCGGCCTTGTTGCTGAAGGCCTCGCCGGCAATCGTAAAGGTTCCATCGGGTGAACTGAGGGGCTGGGTTGGCCGCGTACCATCTTTTAACAA
This sequence comes from Alphaproteobacteria bacterium, assembly GCA_017996055.1. Taxonomy (GTDB): domain Bacteria; phylum Pseudomonadota; class Alphaproteobacteria; order UBA9219; family RFNS01; genus JAGOHT01. The sequence continues at coordinate 14,197 of JAGOHT010000038.1, read as the reverse complement.
AACCGCGTAAGAGCCTTGAATGTAAGGCTCTGCACGCCAACGCGTGATGACCGGTTGCTGGGCGGCTAGAAAATCCTGCACAGAGGACGGCTGAAAAAGCGGCTGTGTCACTAACCCGCGCATTATATGGCCGGTTACGGCTCTGGGCGTCATGGCGTCAATACGGTCCGCCGCCCCGCCACCCGCAAGCGCCATCAGGATTGGTTTACCGGCGGTCGCCGTATGGACAAAAAAGCCCTGATCAACAAAATCGTAATGACGCATCCCCACGGCAGCGAGTTGCGGCGGCAAATCAAAAATCACTTTGACCATATTCCCCATGGTCATGTTCTCCGGCGCCAAAACGCGTTCCATAGCGGGCGTCAACACGGAATGCAGGTCAATCTTACCGCTCTGGATAACCCCGACAGAACCGGTAAAAATAACCGAACGCGCGCTGAGCGTCGCGCCATGCGCCATTTGTACGAAATAGCCTGCCGTATCGGCCAAGGCGGAGACAGCGGCCACCGGCGAATTAAGACGAATAGCCCCTTCTCCCGCTGCCGATTTGACGCTACGCGCCAACAGCGCGACGACATCGCCCATGCCACGTTGCGGTAGCAATCCGCCCACGTCGTACGGGTCATTTATGAAGTCTTGTGTCGACATATCAGGATTGCGCGCACTCGCCCATATCTCGCGAAAATAACCCGCCATCGCGTGGGCCGTGGCGGGCGCCTTGGCGGCAGCCAGAGCCTGATCGAACGTTGCGTCTGCGGATGGCAATCCCTGCGCTTTGGCCTGCTTTTGCAAGATCGCGAAGCCCTGCTTCAGCAACCCAGCCATGGCGGCGCGCCCCCCAGACTCCACCTGACCGTTTACGACCGTGCGAAGAAAATGCACATCATCCAACACCAACGGAATATGGGCAGCACGCGCCCGCTGCGCCAACTCTGAATCTTCACGTCCATGAAACCAAGAGGCACCGAGATCGATTGGCACACCGCGCGGCGTCTCCGCCGTAAGTACGCGCCCACCAACACGATCACCGGCTTCAAGAATTGCGATGTTGGTTTTACCAGCATCCACGAGCGTACGCGCGGCTGAAAGCCCAGCCACGCCAGCACCAATGATGATGGAATCATACTGGGTCAAGGCACAGTATTCGTTCTCATAGGCGACCTTTTCTGCCCTCGGCACTGTATATTGCCCTCGCTGGTGCCACGATCATCCTGTAAACGCATGTGCATGCCCGCAAAACGCGCGCCTGACTTCGGTACTGCGGAGTCTGAAAGTACACCTTGGCGCTGCCCCCGCAACGCGGCTTCAGCCAAGATATACTTCTTTTTCGCCAAATTGAAGCGAGAGGCATTAGCATCAAGTTGCACCCATTGTTTTGGGCTACGATCAAATGTCGTGAGCATCTGGTCAACCGCTGGCAGTTCCTGACGCAGAACACCCTCAGTTTTATTGCCGTATTGCAGCCGCATCGTCTCCAAGTAAAAACGCCGATACGCTGATTTGCTCATCGCGGATTTATCGGCGTTAAAAACGTTTGCCCACATCGGGTCTTGCTTGTCCAACACGTGTATGGAAAGCAGGTCGTACGCCTGCGTTTTCTGACCATCACGCGCGGATGGGCGGACATAGTCTATCTCGGGGTCACGCACGACTTGCGAACCGGTAGTCCGGCGCCAGATTTTTATCCGATCCTCCGCCGTCTTGCGAACGATGGCAGGGTCTTGGTCAGGATAAGCGACGTGGGCACGTTTTGGATCTTCAACCTCAAACAGAGTATACTTTACACCAGCATCCTTCATCTGCTGAACGCGAAGCGCTTCCGTCCGCTGGAAGATGCCTTTGCTACGGTGCGATTCAGCCACACCAGCCCACGGTATATACATTGCGCCAGGCAAAGCTGGATCCGTTTGTCGCATTTCAATGCCAACGGCTTTGTTCCCTGCTGCTTCATCTCGGATTATATAGAAATGATTGCGCTGATTGTCCTTAAAACGTTCGACAAGTTGCTTGAGTGGCTCTTGATCATTCTTATCGGGGAAAACTTCTTGAAATATTGGCCACCACTCTTTCTGCAACTCAGATTGTGATGCCACCTTCTCGAGAGAATATCCGCCTGCAGACTTGGCCTTCATAGCCCCACCTTAATTCTTCAGTGTCCGAACGCAAAAACCTTACCATAAAAGGTTCGAAAATAATAAAACATCACAACGAAGGCCTCTAAAACAAGGGTAATATTGTTCACGCACCGTGTAAGAAGCCCATTATCAACCCCATGTCGCCGGAAGACGCGCGCGCCGTTCTACTGAAACTCTTGCTTTAACTTCACTCGGACTTAAGCGTGGAAGCATGCGCCGAGTGCAGCTTACGCCCGCTTAGTTTGCGGATGACGATGTAGAACACCGGCGTCAGGAAAAGACCGAAAAAGGTTACGCCAAGCATCCCAGAAAACACAGCAATGCCCATCGCGTAGCGCATTTCCGAACCAGCCCCAGTCGAAGTGATGAGAGGCACCACGCCCATGATGAAGGCGAAGGAGGTCATCAAAATCGGCCGCAACCGCAAGCGGCATGCTTCCACCGCCGCAGCGACCGTTTCCTTGCCCTGCAGTTCCAGTTCGCGCGCAAACTCCACAATCAGAATGGCGTTTTTGCAGGCAAGTCCGACCAGAACAATGAGGCCAATTTGGGTGAAGATATTGTTTTGGGCACCGACAAACCACACTCCGGCGATAGCCGAGAGCAGGCTCATTGGCACTATGAGAATTACCGCCAGCGGCAAGCCGATGCTTTCATATTGTGCTGCCAACACCATGAAGGCGAGCAGAATGCAGAGCGGAAAAATCCAGAAGGCAGTATTACCGGCGAGAATCTCCTGATACTTCAAATCAGTCCACTCGAAGGTCATGCCCTTGGGTAATTCTTCAGCGAGGATTTTCAGGATTGCCGCTTCCGCCTGTCCCGCCGAAAAACCAAAACCCGGATTACCATTGATGTCGGCCGAGCGATAGGCATTGTAACGATTGGTACGTTCCGGACCAAAGCTCTCTGACACCTTCAGGACGCTACCCAACGGCACCATCTCGCCTTGCTGGTTGCGCGTCTTGAGCGCGCCGATATCGGTAGCATGCGCCCGAAAGGGCGCATCAGCCTGCGCTATCACTTGAAATGTCCGGCCAAAGCGATTGAAATCATTAATGTAAAGCGACCCCAGATAAATCTGCATGGTGTCATAGACGTCGCCGACCGATAGACCAAGCTGCTTCGCCCGCGTCCGGTCAAGATCGGCGCTCAACTGCGGCACATTAATTTGATAGCCGGAATAAACCCCGGCAAGCTCCTTGGTCTGCCAGGCCTTCATCTGCACAGCCTGTACGGCCTTATACAAAGCGTCATAGCCCAAATCGCCGCGGTCTTCGATTTGCAGTTTGAAGCCCCCAGCTACGCCTAACCCCTGAACGGCGGGCGGTGGCAGCATGAAAATGAACGCGTCCTGAATTGCGCCCATCTTCATATTCAGCTGATTGGCAATCGATGCCGCCGATAAATCCGGCAACGGCTCCAACATGTGCAGCTTAATCAACAACGCGCGGAACAATCCCGCGACAGGTCGCTCCTCAAACGGTTTAAGCGTCGCAAAAACGATGCCCGCGTTCGAACTGTTGGTGAAACCATGGATGGACAAGCCAGGGAAAGCCACGGCGCTTTGCACGCCTTCCTGCTGCATCATGATATCCGACATGCGACGGATGACAGCATCGGTACGATCAAGCGTCGCCCCATCCGGCAACTGGGCGAACCCGATGATATATTGCTTGTCCTGCCCGGGAATAAAATCGACCGGCACATGCCGAAACAGAAACACCGCGCAGCACAGCAGCATGACATAGCCTGCAAGCGCGAAACGCCGCCGCTTGATGGTGCCCTCCACACCGACCGCATAGCTCTCCGCAGCATTTTTGAAGCCGCTGTTAAAGCGCGTAAAGAACCAGCCGAAGAGCGCCTCCATCCCCCGCGTCAGAGAATCCTTTGGCTCATCGCGCCCCTTGAGCAGCACAGCGGCCAGCGCCGGGCTGAGCGTCAAAGAGTTGAAGGCCGAGATAACCGTCGAAATCGCAATGGTTGTCGCGAACTGACGATAAAACTGGCCGGTTAAGCCGCTGATAAAGGCAATCGGGATAAAGACAGCGCAGAGCGTGAGCGCTATCGCGATAATCGGCCCGCTGACCTCGCGCATCGCCTTATAGGTCGCTTCGCGTGGTGTCATGCCATGTTCAATATTGCGTTCCACATTCTCGACCACGACGATGGCATCATCGACAACAATGCCGATGGCGAGCACCAAACCAAACAGCGACAGAGCATTGATGGAAAAACCCAGCAGATGCAGGAAGGCGAAGGTGCCGATTATCGAGATGGGCACGGCCAGCAGTGGAATGACGGATGCGCGCCAAGTCTGCAGGAAGACTATGACCACCAGCACGACCAGCATAATCGCTTCCAGCAGAGTCTCAATGACCGCCTTGATTGAATCGCGGACAAAGACCGTCGGGTCATAGACGATGCTGTAATCCAGCCCTTCCGGAAAATCGGCCTTCAGCTCATCCATCGCTTCGCGCACTTGGTCAGAGATGCGAATTGCGTTCGCCCCCGGCGACTGGAAAATCGGCACCGCTACGGCTGGCTTATTATTCAGCAGCGAGCGCAAACCATAACCGGACGCACCAAGCTCAATGCGAGCGACATCCTTGAGCCGTGTAATCGCTCCATCCTTGCCGACCTTGATGATGATGTCACCGAATTCCTGCTCACTCTGCAACCGCCCATGTGCGTTGACGAGCAGCTGATTATCGACCCCCGGCAAGCTCGGCGACGCCCCTATTTGCCCAGCGGCGACCTGAATATTCTGGTCTTGGATGGCCAGCACAACTTCGCGCGCGGTCAGCTGATGCGAAGCCACCTTCTCCGGATTGAGCCAGATGCGCATGGCATAGTCGCCGGAGCCGAAAATGGCAACCTGCCCCACACCGCCAATCCGCGCCAGCCGATCTTTGACATTCAACAGAGCATAATTACGGATATAAAGCTCGTCATAACGCTCCTTTGGTGAGAGCAGATGCACAACCATAGTGAGGTCAGGGGAGCTCTTGATGGTTGTGACACCCAGCTGGCGCACGATATCGGGCAAGCGCGGCAAAGCCTGCGAGACACGATTCTGCACCAGCTGTTGCGCCAAATCCGGATTAGTGCCGAGTTTGAAGGTCACGGTCATCTGCATGGTGCCGTCGGCCGTGCCCTGCGAATCCATATAGAGCATGTTCTCAACGCCGTTAATCTGCTCCTCGAGCGGCGTCGCTACGGTTTCGGCGATAACTTTGGGGTTCGCGCCCGGATAACGCGCGACAACCTGCACCGATGGAGGCACGACTTCGGGATACTCCGAGATGGGCAAATTCGGAATTGCCAACGCACCACCAATCAAAATCAGCAGTGATAAAACGGCCGCGAATATCGGGCGATCAATGAAGAAGCGTGAAATATTCATAAAGCGCCCTGTGTCTTATTGGTTGGCTTATGGGTTGCTGGCGGCAGCCGGGGGGGCTGCCTTCAGCGCTTCCGGCTGTGCCTCCATCGGCACTTCACTCGGCATGACGGGCGCTCCAGGATGCGCGCGCTGCAGACCATTGACGATAATCTTCTCGCCAGCCTGTAGGCCAGACTTGATAATCCGCAAACCATCGACCACGCCGCCGAGTTGCACCGGACGGTAAGTGGCCATGTTATCGGCACCCACGACGAATACGAATTTGCGATCCTGGTCGGTATTCACCGCACGATCAGAAATCATCACCGCCTGCCCCTCGCGCGGCACGGCGATTTTGACCAGCGCATACATGCCCGGCACCAGCTTGCCATCGACATTATCCAGCAGCGCCCTTACCCGAATAGTGCCGGAGGCCATATTGATTTGATTGTCGAATGATTTGACCTTACCAATATGGGCAGCGCTTGCCTCCCCGGCCAGCCCAACCTGCACCGGAATTTCCTGCGCCTTTTCCGGCGTCGTCTGCCCGGCGTGGACATAAGCAAGGTAAGTCGGCTCATCCATCGCAAAATCAGCGTAAATCGGATTGCTGGAGACAATCGACGTCATCAACACGACGGCAGGCATGGTCTGCACAACATTGCCAACCGTCACTTCCGCACGGCTGATGCGGCCGCTAATGGGCGCACGAATTTCGGTATAATCGAGGTTGAGTTTCGCAGTGCGCACGGCAGCCTCAGCCGCATTCAAAGCCGCATCCGCCATGCTGACACTGTTGCGCCGCGTATCGAAATCGCGCTTGGTGACGAAATCATCCTTCATCAGCGCGGCAACGCGCTGATAATCTTTGCGGGCAAAGGCCGCCTGCGCCTGCGCCGAAGCCAGCTCCGCCTCCGCCTTCTTCATCGCCGCCTGAAACGGGCGCTGGTCGAGCGTAAAGAGCAAATCGCCCTTCTGCACCATCGCGCCATCGGTGAAATGCACCGCTTCAATCGTGCCATCGACGCGCGGGTGAATCTCCGCCTGCTCTACCGCCTGCAACCGGCCAGAATATTCACGATACTCCGTAACATCGCGCGACAGCACGGCGGCAACGCTCACCGGCATCGGCCCCATTGCCGCCATATCCGGCGGCGCCGCCGGACCAGCGGCAAAAAATACGCGCCAGACAATCGCGCCAGTAAGCACCAAGGCGGCAATGACAAGTATCTTCTTCATGCGCCTGCTCCTGATATGCTGCGGCGAATTCATTGTGAACTGCTTCAGCCAATTAGCGTAGCCAAAGCAAAGGGCAAGCGTTTTTGTCAAATTAATGCGGGAAAGTCACGATGAATGAACTATTCTCATAAGAAGCATGAAAATTATCTTAGTTTGATGATTACAAGGAAGTAACCAGCAAGCCCTTGGTTAATGCATAGTCACTGCATATCCCCTGCACCTCCGCTCGATAGGGACCACCATGAATCTTCCCCGATGGTTATTGGCACTTGAAGCCTTGGCGCTCTTTGCAGTGATCCCAGCCTTGTTGGCGCGCGATGGTTTTCACCGCCCAACCCTTTATCTCACCCTCTGGGGTTGCTGCATTTATTGCTTTGCGACCATGGTCTATAGCAACCAATGGCACTGGGCGACGCTCTGGCAGGGCACGGGCTGGAACCGGCGGCAAATTCGGCAAGCAGCGGGGCGTTTCTGCCTCGCTGTTGGTTTCGCGCTTATCATTCTGGCGACAGCCGCCCCCGACCGGCTCTTCGATTTTCCGCGCCGCAATCCGCAAATGTGGGCAATGGTGATGGTCTTTTATCCTCTGCTCTCCGTCGTACCGCAAGAATTCGTCTATCGCAGTTTCTTCTTCCGTCGCTATGCGGCGCTATTTCCCAATCCTAATACCATGATCGCCGTCAACGCGCTCAGCTTCGCCGCCATGCATTTCGTGCTGCAGAATTGGGTGGCGCCCCTGCTCTCGCTCATCGGCGGCGCCATCTTTGCCTACGGCTATCAGCAGCACCGATCGCTCAAATGGGTGGCCTTGGAACATGCCCTTTATGGGTGTATGATATTTACTGTTGGGCTGGGCTGGTTCTTTTTTCGCGGCTTTGCCCCGCCACCTTGAACCTGTCACGGAATTTTCCCATGCGCCTCGCTCCTCTTTGCGCCCTTGCTTTTACGCTCGGCGTCGCATCCCTGCCTGCTGTTGCCGCTGATGGGGCGGATCCGCTGAGCAAGGCGATTGCAGCAATTACCGGCAAAGAGCCAGCCGCCACTGCCCCAGCGGCGAAAACCGCTGTCATTCCTAGCGTCGCCCCACCCGCCGCCCCAGCGCCCGTTGCTCAGCCCACAATCACAGGGCCCGTTGTGCAGCCCGTGGCAAAAATTGCGCCGCCGCCTGCTGCGCCAGAACCGGCAGCTGAGCCTGCGCCGGAACCACCACGCCCGATGCCCATGGGTCAGAAGCTTGAGGATAAGTTGCAGGCCGCGCATGAGCGCTTGCATCTTTCGTCAACGCAGGAAGCTGCCTGGGGCGATGTCAACAAAGTGCTACAGGAAAATCAAAAAGCCGCAGGTGCCATCTTCAAGGAAAGAGCTGGCAACGCCGTTGATGCGGTGCGCCAAGGCATAAAGGCCGCCGAAACCCGCATCAGCAACCTTAAGCGCCTGGGCGGCGTGTTGGAAAAGTTCTATGCCAGCCTGACGGAAGCGCAACAACGTGTGCTTGACGAGGCGGTTTTGCCCCCACGCCAATGAGGCTGGTATTCAGCTTGACCCGTTGCGGCGCAAAAGTTAGGTTGCGCCAAGCTTCTGGATTGGCGCGGTGGCAGAATGGCTATGCAGCGGATTGCAAATCCGTGTATGCCGGTTCGATTCCGGCCCGTGCCTCCAGGGCTCACATTCCATGACAACTAAATTGCGCAAGCTCTTGCAATTGCTTGTCATCGCTACTGCAGCTTGGCTCACGCTTGAAATTTGCGTCATTACAGCTATTGGGCTCGCCGATACGGCGCGTACCAGCGACGTCGCCATTGTCCTAGGCTCGAAAGTCAATCCGGACGGCAGCCTCTCTCCACGTCTGCAAGCGCGGCTTGACCGCGCCTTAGCACTTTACCAGCAGAAACTGGTTGCCCACCTCATAGTCAGTGGCGGCTATGGAAAGGAAGGTCATGACGAAGCCCTTGTCATGAAGCAGTATCTGCTGCGGCAAGGCATACCTGAAATGGCGCTCATCGCCGACCAGCACGGCGACAATACCGAGGCGACTGCGCTGAACAGCATGGCCATCATGCAGCAACATGGCTGGAAGAGCGCGATTGTCGTGACGCAATATTTTCATATCGCGCGCAGCGTCTGGGCATTGCGTCGCGTTGGTATCGAGAATGTTACCAGCGCCCACGCGAACTATTTTGAGACGCGCGATATCTACGCGACCTTGCGCGAGGCCGTCGCTTGCATCGCCTATTTGTTACATTAGCGACAGAGACTAACCAATCCCATCCGCCAGAATACTATGCGCGCCATCAAACGCCGCCAGGAACGCCGCGCCCGCACTGTCGTGCGCCGCCAGCGTCTGTGCTTTGTCTTGCCGCGACTTAATCAACACCAGTTCCTTACCGCTGCCGATAAACCCGGCCAAAGCTTCATCAAACACCACGCCATTGATCTTATTCTCCAACGCGCCCAGATAAGCGCCACTCTGACTGTCGATGAAGAGGACGCGGGAACCGCCAGGGTTGGTGACCAGAGCAAGATTGCGCGCTTCATCAAGCGCGATACTCAGCATTTCCCCTTGCAGTTTTGCTTCCAGAGCTTCCGGCAACACCACACGACGCAAGGCCGGTTTGTTTAAATGGCCGAAGTAAATCGCACCATGCGGCACGGCGGCGGACCGTCGTTGGCTGCTAAGGGCGATTATCGCCCCCGCCCGCGACAAAGCAAAATGTCCGATAATCTGGTCGTCATCGGCAATGAATTTTTTATCGCGCACCTTACCTGCCCAGGGATCGACATGCACCAGGGAAGAGTGTTCGACCATCGGCGTGGACTGCATCACACCATCTTTGAAAATCACAGGTGCGCCGTTGCTGGCGACGAGAAAGGTGTCGTCGTCCAGCAAGTGGCACTCATGCAAACCGCCGGGCGTCGCCTGAATATCCATGACTTCCTGGTAGGTCGTCGTATCAAAACCGATGCAGTGGCCGAGCCCTGTGGTCAAATCCTCGCGCACCGCAAAGCAAATCTTGCCATCGCGGCTAAACAAACCATGGCCAAAAAATTGCGTGTCCTCCGGGCTAGCAAAAGTCTGCGCTACGACGCCGGTGGCAAAGTCAACCTCCGCCGCGCCGCGCCCCCATTTCTCGAACGCCCAGATGTGCGCAGGCTGGCGCGGATTCTGCGCATAGCCATGCGGCTTGAAAGCCACCGGAACCTGCGTAACCTGCCGCGTATCCAAGTCAATCGCACACACCGATTTCTCTGAACCGGCAATCAGCTTGCGCCCGCTGGCCGCTGCCGCCGATAAATGCGAAATACCGCACAGGGGTAAAGTCAATACAGCCGTGCAACCAGCCAGAAAAGCTCGTCTCGTGACTGCCATAGGCGACTCCTTTGCTGTGCCTCAAACTATACTATCAAGATTGAGAATGAAAGCCAGGCATGGTCTTGACGTCCCCCTCATTTGCCGCCACGCTTGCAAACAAGAACCACAAAAAGTGATGCGCCATGATTATTCCGCTTTATTGGGCTGAGGGTCGCGCCCAGGATCGGCAAAAAGGCAAACAGGTCACGGTGCGGCGCTTCGGCTGGTCGGATGAAAGCCAGGCCTCGGCACAGTCCCATGCCGACCAGCGCGCACAAGAAGCCCTGCAAAGACAGCTTAACGGCGCAAAACTCCCACCGCGTGAGCGGCGTGTGGCTTATAACGGCGCGGATGGTATGCCCATCCGTGAAGAAATTCTCGCCAAGCACGGCAAAGCAATTATCACCCGCAACTCTTATGGCGCGCACTGCCTGAACAGCCCCGATGTTCTGTTCGCCGATATTGATTTTCAGCAAAAGGCGTCTTTTCACTTCGCCTTGCTCCTTACAGTCGCACTCTTGCTGGGTGCAACAGCACTTGGGGTATCGACAGGCAGTAAAATCTTGGGCTTCGGCTTTGGCTTTTTCGCGCTTTTTTTCGGCGGAGCGCTGGCATCGTGGCTCATACGGAAGCAACAAGCGCTGCAGGGCGGTGCCGAAGGGTTGGCGCTACGCCAGATTGAGGATTTCGCCAAGCACCATCCCGATTGGGGCTTGCGCGTCTATCGCACACCGGCAGGTTTGCGCGCGCTGGCAACGCACGCTTTGTTTGAACCATCGGATCCGCAGGTCAGCGCCTGTTTTGCGGCCTTCAACACCGACCCTATTTACGTGCGCATGTGTCTTAACCAGCAATGCTTCCGTGCGCGTGTAAGCCCGAAGCCTTGGCGCATGGGGATTAAAAACCATATGCGGCCCCGTCCTGGCCTCTGGCCGGTGGTGGAGGACCGGCGCGCAGCGCGCGATGTATGGATTCACGCCTATGAAAGCGCAGCGACAGCATTCGCAGCTTGCACTTTCCTGCGCCAGATTGGTCAAACCTCAGTACATCCTGAGGTTGCAGACACGATCGCACTGCATGACAAACTCTGTCGCAGTGAATCAGGGCTGCCGCTCGCCTAAACTGCAATAATCACTTGCTTTTGTCCATGCCAGTCTACCTTTACCGAATGGCAAGGTTTGCCTGTTAGAAGGGAAAGTTAATCCCGCGCCAAGCATTTTCCCAGAGCCCCCGCCCATGCCCGCCGCCGCGCCGCACATTCTTCTCGTCGAAGACAATCTGCCACTAGCGCAGACCTATGAGGAATATCTCAAAGGTGACAGAACGACAGTGCATAAAGTCGAGACCGGCGCTGAGGCGTTACGCGCATTGGCATCCGGCACCTTTGCCGCCGCTATTTTCGATGTCCAGCTCCCGGACATGAGCGGCATCGATATTCTGCGCCAGAGCCACAAACTCTATCCGGATTTACCGGTCATCATCATTACCGCCCACGGCTCCATCAATGTTGCGGTCGAAGCGATGCGCGAAGGCGCCTTCGATTTTATCGTCAAACCGTTTCCGGCAGCGCGCCTGCGCGTGACGCTCAAAAATGCGCTCGACCATCGCGCCCTGACCGAAGAAGTACAGCAGCTACGAGAAGTCGTCGCCCCCGGCAGCTTTTATGATTTTATTGGCGCGTCATCCGCCATGCAGGCCGTTTATCGCACCATCGATGCCGTCGCAGCGAGCAAGGCCAGTGTTTTCATTACCGGCGAGAGTGGCACCGGGAAAGAACTTGCGGCACAGGCTATCCATAAAGCCAGCCCGCGCCGCGCCGCCGCCTTTGTGGCGCTGAATTGCGGCGCCATTCCGCGTGAATTGCTGGAGAGCCATATTTTCGGTCATATCAAGGGTTCCTTCACTGGCGCGATCAGCGACAAAATCGGCGCGGGCAAGGCGGCGGATGGCGGCACGCTGTTTCTGGACGAAATCGGGGAGATGCCACTTGAATTACAAGTCAAGCTGCTGCGCTTTCTCCAAACCGGCGAAGTGCAGCAGGTCGGCAGCAACAAATCCGAGCAGGTCGATGTCCGCATCGTCGCCGCGACCAATCGCGACCCGCTCACTGAGGTGAAGGCCGGTCGTTTCCGCGAAGACCTTTATTACCGACTCCATGTTGTGCCGCTGGCGCTGCCGCCCCTGCGCGACCGCGAGGACGATGTCCTTATCGTCGCGCAACATTTCCTACGGAAATTTGCCAAGGAAGAGAAGAAACGCTTTGCTGACCTCTCCCATGGCGCAGCCGCGATGTTCCGCAGCTATGGCTGGCCAGGAAATGTCCGGCAGTTGGAAAATCTGATCCGCAACATCGTCCTCTTACATGACAGCACGACGGTCACGCCGGAGATGATACCAGAAACTGTGCGCGCCGAGATGGGCAATGCCCCGATGGTCGCCCTGGCGATGCCGCACCAGGCGGTGACCAGCAGCGGCGAAACCGCCCCTGGTACCGTCATGCCGCTTTGGCAAGTCGAGAAAAACGCCATTTTAACCGCTTTGGCGGCGACAAATAAGGATGTTGCCCGCGCCGCAGCTTTGCTTGAGGTTAGCCCCAGCACGTTGTATCGTAAGTTACAAAGCTGGAAAGACCCCAGCTAGACCATTTATTTTTTTGATGAACAAAATTGCTTAACAAACGAGAATTTAAAGGCTTTCGTATTGAAATCACGATGCCGGCCCCGCCCGACAAGCGGCCGCGCTTTGTCGATTTGCCGCCCCCCTTGCCAGCACAGGTGCCTGAAGCCCCACAGCCGGAACCGCAACCAGAGCGCCTAAACCCGGAAGTGCCGCCCGATATGCGCTTTGGCCTCGACCCGTTACCATCGAGTGGCCCACCGGCTGATTTCACGCTCGTCGATGCGCCGATGCCGCTGCCAGAGCCCCAAAAGGTCGTCAGTGCGCTGAATGATACCCCCTTCATTGAGGCCGAGATTGTGACGGCTGAAGCGCCACCGCCAGAGCCCGATGTCACTGAGCCAGAGCCAGAACCTGTTGCGCCACCAGCCATCGGTGCAGAGGTCGCGCCAGTAGCAGCGTCAATTCCGCCAGAACCGTCCGAGCCGCAGCCTGAGCCTTTGGCTGCCGACCCCGCACCAGTCGTCCCGAGCGCACCACCGTCAGAAAAGCCATCGGTCGCAGCGGAGCGTTCCCATAAGCCGGAGGTCATTATTATGAATGAAAAAATCCGGCTTGCCCGCGTGCTGCTCACCAATGATGACGGCATCGATGCCGCCGGTCTCGCCGTGCTGGCGGAAATTGCCGAAGAGCTTGCCGACGAAGTTTGGATTGTTGCGCCGGAACATGACCAGAGCGGCACCGCAATGTCGCTCGCCTTGCATCATCCGCGCCGCGTCTTCCCGCGCGGTCGCCGGCGCTATGCCGTGAGCGGCAGTCCTGCCGATTGCGTCGCGCTCGCCGCCCATCTGATGCAGGATGAAAAGCCGCAGCTGCTCCTCTCCGGCATCAATGTCGGGCAGAATGCCGGCGACGACACCAATTTGTCCGGCACGCTCGGTGCGGCGCTGACCGGCCTCATGCTGCGCATTCCGGCCATCGGCATCAGCCAGTGCTTCACCAACGACCGGCGGGATATTCGGTGGGAGGCTTCGCGCACCCATCTACCGCATCTGCTGCAGGCCTTGTTGCAGCAAGGCTGGCGTAAGGAAACCGTGCTCTCCATCAATGTGCCGGATCTGCCCCCAGAAGATATTCGTGAAGCGGTGTGGACGCGCCAGGCGCAGCGCACCATTACGGGCATGAAAGTGGAGCGGCGCACCGATTTGCGTGGCTTCGATTATTACTGGCTCAACTTGGCGCGGCCACAGCACGACCAGGCACAGGACGACACCGATATCGCGGCCCTGCAGCGCGGGCAAATCTCGGTCAGTTGCATCGGGCTCGACCGCAGCCGCGAAACGAGGCAGGATAACATCACCCTGCCACCGGTTGAGTAATGCGATGTCTGGAACACGCGAAGTGAAAGGCTTCTGTAGGTTTGCCAAAATCGGCGCAGGCACAGAGCGCATGATCAGGCGCGCTCTGCCAGCC
>JAGOHT010000037.1 GCA_017996055.1 Alphaproteobacteria bacterium | reverse complement strand
CTACTGGAGCATCCCGACGAGGCTTTCAGCTTCTATCAATCCAAAGGTGTAACCAGGCTCATCTGCGAAGAAAAGCATATGGGATCACGGGCTATTGTCGTTGTGTGTCGTGATAACGCGGCGGCACGCAAGCGGTTCAACATCAATACTGACGAAATTGGGGCGTGCTATACGCGCACGGGACGCAGCTTCTTTAACGACAAAGCGCTTGAATCTGCTTTCCTGCAGCGTATCTCCGACGCCATGACGCGCCTGAATTGGTGGGAAAAAGAACAGACTGATTGGTATTGTCTAGACTGTGAGCTTATGCCCTGGTCAGCCAAGGCTCAGGGTTTACTTGAGCAACAATATGCGCCGGTCGCAGCGGCAGCCTTTAAAGTACTCGGTGATACCAGTGCTCTGCTGAAACAGGTTTCAGCTAAAATCCCAGGAACCGAAGCCCTTTACGAAAAATTTTATGAGCGCTTTGGTTTGTCTCAACTTTACCGTGATGCTTACCGCCGTTACTGCTGGCCGGTGCATTCGCTGGATGATTATAAGCTCGCGCCTTTCCATATCTTGGCTTCGGAGGGTTCATTCAATATGGACCGGGATCATCTCTGGCACATGAACAGGATTGATGAATTATGCGCTGCCGATCCGCAGATTTTCCGTAGTACGCCCTATAAACTTGTCGATCTTGACGATCCGGACAGTGTGACAACAGCAGCGAACTGGTGGACGGACATGACCGCCAAAGGTGGTGAAGGCATGGTCGTCAAGCCGCTGGCATTCACAGTTATGGGCGAAAAGGGATTGGTGCAGCCGGGCATCAAATGCCGTGGCCGGGAATATCTCCGAATTATCTATGGCCCCGAATATACAGTCGCCGAAAATCTGGAACGCTTGCGTAAGCGTGGTCTTGGTTTGAAGCGCTCGTTGGCCTTACGGGAATATGCATTGGGCTATGAAGCTTTATCGCGCTTCGTCGCACATGACCCACTTTATCGTGTTCATGAAGCCGTGTTTGGTGTTCTCGCATTGGAGAGTGAGCCAGTTGATCCGCGACTGTAAGCACATTTTAAGCACACAGTAGTTGATGACTTCATGGAACAGAAATCTTGAAAGGAACTTATTCTTGAAAATTCTTGATTTTCTGGTATAATATCCTGCTGTTTAATTAAGGAGACTAACCAATGCGGCAAACATCATTTCATATCCAGCAGCCATTTGGGCGCTGAGCCTTTAAGTCACCCGCTGTTATAGCGGTGATTTGCCGTACTTACTTCTCTTACAGTCTCACCACCCCAAAATCATCTGCTGGAGCACAACCGTTGTAAGGGGCAATTATAACGCCTGTTATGATTGTGCAGCGGATATGTGCTTACCTTTTTGCTGCACAGCAGCGACTTAAGCACCAAAGGTGTGCGCGATCAAACATGGATCGCGCATGAGACAAATCATGGAAATTTTTACAAAACAATCGCCGACAGTAGTCAAAATCATCATCTCGGATAAAACTTGGCTGGAAAGCGATGCTATCGCGCAATTAGAAAACACTGCCAGGCTTGAAGGCATGGAACGCGCCGTTGGATTACCGGACCTGCACCCCGGCAAAGGGCACCCTATCGGCGCGGCCTTTCTCACGAAAGGCTGGATATATCCCCAGCTTGTGGGCAGCGATATCGGCTGTGGAATGGGTTTCTGGCAAACCGATCTTAAGACCAACAAAATCAAACTCGACAAATGGGCTGAGAAACTGGACAAGCTTGACGCTCCATGGGACGGAGAATGCAAAGCATGGCTTGAAGCACGCAACATAGACTCAACCGATTTTGACGTCTCGCTTGGCACAATTGGGGGCGGCAATCACTTCGCAGAGCTCCAGAAGGCCGAAACTGTTTACGACCAGACAGTATGGGAGACACTGCGTCTCGACAAACAATCGCTCTTCCTTCTGGTCCATTCCGGATCGCGCGGGTTGGGAGAAAATATCTTGCGCATGCATACCGACCAATATCATGACCAAGGCTTTCCGGATGCAACCGAAGTGGCAGCCGCATACATTAAAAAACATGACCACGCTGTCCAATGGGCTCAGGCAAATCGTGCCTTAATCGCCCACCGGTTCATGTCGTGCTTGCGGACTGAAGGTAACGCCGTTCTCGACATCAATCACAACACAGTTACACCGCAATCCATCAATGGCTGCTCTTGTTGGCTCCACCGCAAGGGCGCGGCCCCGGCAGATAAAGGCGTCGTCGTTATTCCAGGATCGCGCGGTGATTTTAGTTATCTCGCGCGCCCTACGGGGAACCAGGAAGACAACGCTTTTTCACTTGCCCACGGGGCAGGACGGAAATGGAAGCGCAGTGATGTACGGGGGAGATTAGGCAAGTATCGCAAGGAAGATTTCCAGAAGACTGCTCTAGGCAGCATGGTGATTTGCGAAGACAAGGATCTGATCTTCGAAGAGGCCCCACAAGCCTATAAAAATATTGAATCCGTAATTGGCGATCTCGTGGCGGCAGGGTTAGTCGAATTAGTCGCTAAATTGCGTCCTGTGCTTACCTACAAGACCAGGAGGCGCAAATGACGGCACCATCCTCGCATTGCTGGGTGCAGATTTCTGCCGGACAAGGGCCGGATGAATGTGCGCTAGCTGTACAATTAATCGCACACCGCATTGTGCAAGAAGCATCACAATACGCACTGAAAGCCGAGTTCGTCGACTCTGTGGCAGGAAGTAGGCCAGGAACTTTCATCTCGGCACTCATTGGTCTTCGTGGTAGCACATTTGATGCCTTCATCGAAGAATGGCGCGGTACTGTGCAGTGGATCTGCGCGAGCCCGTATCGTCCAGGCTATAAGCGTAAGAACTGGTTTGTCGGCGTGGAAGTTTTGGCCGCCACCTCAACTGACCAAAGTGAAGTCAACATGAAGGATATTGTTTTCGAAACAATGCGCGCATCAGGCCCGGGTGGCCAACATGTCAACACGACCGACAGCGCTGTTCGAGCTATCCACCGTCCAACGGGCACAACCGTCGTGGCGCGCGAAGAAAGGTCGCAGCATATGAACAAAAAATTAGCCGTCGCGCGGATTGAAAATATACTTGAACAAACACAACAAGCGGCCCTCACTTCAGAACGGCAAATTTTATGGAAACATCACAATCAGTTGGAACGTGGGAATCCTGTGCGTGTTTTTGAAGGAGAAAAGTTGAAGGAAAGAGGCACGAAATAGCAATGACGATGACGAACTGACTGGTTCAATTATGTCCAAAAGCGACCAAGAAAGTAGATTACTAACATCTATGGCGCTGAAAACGTGACGAAAAATCGGCTATGGGGGCCGATATAACGGCCAGCTAATATCGCCACGGAAATTTCTACAGCTCATACAACTAACAATTCAATTAGTGTAGGTCTTCTCGAGCCAATTCCCTTTTAGACGAAATCCATTTTCGTCCTATTCGCAAAAAGAAACATATAGCTGCTAATACATTGCATCATCATGTGCGGGACGCTTTGATTAAAGTTGTGCATACCATGCGACAGGTTGTGTGTTAAAGGTGAGCGCGCGCAACAATCCTAAGCACGCCCGCAATTACCCTGGTGCCATGTTATCGGAATAGCGCTTCAGATTGCGTGGCGAACGCAACATGATCTGCTAAGCACCGACACAACCTAAACGAGACCCAAACGCATCATTTCTTGGCGAGCTTTTTCATAAGTACGATTGAGATGACCAAGCATCGCGTGTCGCGCCTCCGCCGTACTGACGAGCATATCCTGCGACTCTGCCGCGGCAAACCGCAATTGCACAGCGCCTGCCGTTGCGGCACCTCCCTTCAACTGATGCGAGACTTCCTTCCAAGTCTTGCTTTCCCCTTCAACACAATTTTGCTTCAAAACTTCTAGCATGGCATCAGCGTCTTTGAAGAACATCGTCAGCAATTCCTTTTTGAACTCCGAGCGGTCACCGCAAAGCTCGTTAAGGTGCGCAATATCAATTAGTTCAGGCTCCGTCGTGGTCGGAAGCGACGGCACCCGCTTCTCGAAATCAAGCCAAGTTGACAAGATCGCAACCAGCTTCTCGCGATTGACGGGCTTGCTGAGATACTCATCCATCCCGATTTTCAGACAATTCTCCCGCTCACCGACTAGCGCATTAGCTGTCATCGCCACAATCGGCACATGACCGCCACGCTCTATTTCCAGCGCACGAATAGCCGTCGTCGCCTCATAGCCGGTCATCACCGGCATATGGCAGTCCATCAGGATGATATCAGCGAGCCCAGCTTCTGCAGCGTCAAGCGCCAGCTGGCCATTCTCGACAATGGTGAAATTGCTGCAGCCAATCGCTGGCAGGAGGTTCCGCATGAAGAATTGATTGAGCTGATGATCTTCAGCCACCAGCACTCGTGCCGCGGCCGCCGGAATTGTGCGCTCAGCCTTTTTAAGTTGTGGTTGCGACTCGGACAGTGTCACAGCCGCTTCGCTCGTATAAATAAATGGCAAGCACACGGTGAAAGTACTCCCGATCCCGAGCGTACTCTCGACCGTGATTGTCCCTTGCATATATTCGACAAGTTGCTTGGCAATCGCGAGCCCCAGCCCGGTGCCGCCAAAACGGCGCGTGATGGAAGCATCGGCTTGCACAAATTTTTCAAATACGCTGCCCAGCCGGTCCGGTGCGATACCGATACCCGTATCGCTAAAGCGCATGGTCACCACGGTCGTATTGTCGGCCTTGTCTGCGTGCTCCACCAGCAAGCGCACCACACCGGACTCAGTATATTTAATGGCATTACCCAGCAAGTTGGTCACCACCTGCATGAAGCGCTTGGGATCGCCTAGAACATTTTTCTTGCGATCAATATAAAGCTTGGCGTCGAGCGCCAACCCTTTTTCCGTCGCTTGCTGACGCAACATCGTGACGACGTCTGTCAGATATTCCAGGAGATTGAATGGCACACTTTCCAAGGTAAGATTGGACGACTCGATTTTTGAGATATCGAGAATATCATTCACTGTATGCAGCAGAGTGTGTGAAGATTTGTCGATAGTCTGCAGCATTGACTTATGCTTGGGGTTCACGTCATCGTCCGCAATCAACTGCGTCAAACCGATGATGCTATTGAGTGGTGTGCGCAACTCATGCGACATGTTCGCCAGGAATTCGGTCTTGGCCTTGTCAGCACGCTCTGCCGTTTGACGCGCGGTCTCGGCCGCATCCTTGGCGGCGATAATCTTGTCACGATAGTCGAGATATTGCCGCTGGAAAGTCTTGATTGCACCAGCGAGCATACCAAATTCGGCTGTACGAATCTTGATTGCGTCAATCTCATGCAGTGGCCGGTGCACCGCATCGTCCTGAGAAACCAAATCTGCCAATTTTCGCACCGGCGCAATCGAACGACGCAGGATCGCACTAACCAGAAAAATCAGAATACCGAAAGCCACGGCGGTGACCAGCAGCAACTTAAGCTGTAAAACATTGAGATCTTGCTCAACCTGGGAATAATCGACGACCAGATCGAGACGCCCGACCACACGTGACTGACCATTCTTGTCTAGATGTTCAATCGACTGTGACATGATATCATGATGACCAGGCAACACAGCCGCATCATCACTATGGAAAATGGCATTGTGGTTTGCGCCTTGCGCATCCGTTAGCAAACCAGGCAGTTCTTGCGCGGCCCCGACGGCAACAACCACGCGCGCGTCATTCCGCGAGAGATCCACGACGCGCGCCCCGGCAATCATGCGCTCATGCGAAACGGCCACGGCCGCGTTGCGTACCTGATCATCGTCAAAATCCCACAACGGATTAGCCATCACGGTGGCCTGGTTCGCCAAAACCATGTGCATTTTCTCTTCAGCCAAACGATAAATCATTTGTCGGAAAGTTTGACCGATGATCCACGTCTGGCCGACTGTCACGAAGAACAAACAGATGCTTATCGTTAATGCTGTTTGTGTTGAGAGTGACCGCATCGAGAACTCTTCAGTCGAGAAGCTTGGTCATATCAAAATCATAGGCCTTGAGCTTGGGATTTTCTTTTTTGCTAAGCTTCTTAAAGTCGATCTGCTCAAAATCTTGCGTGCCAAATTTCTTGGTGTATTTGGCAAGATTGTCTGCCGTCAGCATCCCCATGCGCGAGGCCAAGCTCGGAGAACCATCCTTAGCGAAATCGATGCCCGCCATATAGTCATGGACGACGACAACAGCCCAGGCCCCCTCCATAAAGTGGCCCCCGGCATCAGCCTCAAGTTTGCCATTCTTGATGGCGGTAAGTGCAGTTTCGTCCCAGTCAACGCCTGCCGTCAGAATATCTTTACCCGGTACTTTCTTGGCATCTTCAATTGCGGTGATAACGCCCTGCGCCATCGTATCTCCCGCTGCCCAAATGACCGGCGCCTGCGGATAACGCTGCATCAGCTTTCCCGCCAAGGAATGTGACAGCTCTGTTTCCCACTTGCCAGAAACCACCTGCAGCAACTCAAGATCCGCATGGGCAGCGACGGTCTCTTTCAGACCTTTGAGCCGTGCGATAGAAGCGCCATCCGCCGTGTTGCCCTCAATCGCCACAAAACTTACCTTGCCGTCCACCGCAAGATTCTTCTTCTTGGCATTCTGATACAGTATCTCTGCCGTTGACCGACCCGCCCCTTGGTCATCGGGCATCATCTGCCCAATCCAATGCTTATATTTCTCGCGCGGCGCGCCGATTTCAGCCTGTTGCGCCTCATCAAGCCCTGCATTGATCATAAAGCCGTTGACTTCGGCTTTCTCCAACATCTTGATAATATCAGGGCCGTTCTTCTTATAGGACTGGAAGAACACGACATCGGGTTTCACGCCCTGCTTCAAACTACCGTCCAACTGTTCAGCCATCTTGAAATGATCCCAACCCGCCTTCTGGACAGCAACGTTGCAGCCCAAATCATTGCAGGCCGCACGCATCGCTTTCTCGAAGAGCACCCAAAAGGGATGGTCATCGTCGGGGCGCAACAACAGCACATTTTTTAAGTCAGCCGCTTGTGCCGAACCAACACACAACGGCAACACGAGTGCGGCAAGAACGACAGCACGTGAGAGGGCACGAAGGGTCATGTCTGGATTCCTGGTAGAGTGGGGGAATTGAGCCTGCCCAGTTTCCGTCGGCTCGATTAAAAAAATATGAAAGGTTGTATTGTGCATGCGCTTACACGCACAACAGCATCCGTATGTGGTGCATTTGTATGCAGGGCAAGGACTTATCAAGGAATACTGTCGAATTTACGAGCTTTTAAGTTTTGCCAAGCAGTGTAATGCCCTCTCCCCGCCTTTCACTTCGCACCACCCCCACGATTCACGAGGTCGCCATGACAAAGCTTCATTCTGCGCGCCAACCAGTGCTCGTTTGGCAACACATGCCAAAGCATATTGCAACCCTGGGGTTAGCGTATGCAGCGCTTCTGGCGCCTGCGGCCATGGCAGAACCCATCATCAAGGACGGTTGGAACAACTGGACCTATGGCGCCAACCAACTCAGCTTCAATGGCTATGTCCGTTCAACGCTCGGCACCGATTTGCACGGGCATGTCATAGCCGCCTTTCAGGCGCCCAACACCCAATCTAAATACCGCCTCGGCAATGAGTCCGATACCAATATGGAGCTCGCGCTTGACTACAAGCATTTCTTTGATGGCCAAACCAACAGCAATGGTCGCTATCTCCAACTCTTCGGCATGTTGAGCGACTACCAGGTCAATAACCGCTATGGCGATCTCAGCATCAATTTTGACAACCGCCACATCGCCCAACTCTATGTCAAAGCGGGCAATGTCTTGGGTGATGGGGTTAGCCTATGGTTCGGTCGCCGTTACTATGACCGGCGCGATATTCACATGAACGACCACTTCTGGCTCAACGCGATGCAAGGCGCGCACTGGGGCGGTGGGGTCGAGGGTGTCCCCCTCTGGGGGCATCGCCTGGACGTTGCGCTTATCCAGGCGCGCGATACCGCCGTGGCGGACCGCAACGGTTCCGCAATCACCGGCAAGCTGAATGCCTATACCCTGGACATGCGCTATCGCGACATCAAGGCCTGGCAAAACGGCGCTTTGACGCTTTGGGGACAAACCACCTATCGCCCAGGCACGAAGAAAATCAACTACAGCGATGCCTATGGCTTCGCCCTTGGTGGCTGGAATACGCAGGAGAAAGTGCTCGGCGGTCGCATGGTCACCGCCTTGACCCTGCGCCAAGGTGCCTCAATGGTACAAGGCACGTTCAATGCCAAGGCTATCCGTGAAGATCAGGGCTACCGGCTCGGTGACGCCTATGCCATCGAGCTCAACAATGATCTCCTGTGGGATAATCCCAAGCAGAATTATAGCCTGCAATGGGCAACCGTGCTGCGCCGTGAAGATTTCGGTCTCAACGGCAATCGCACCAACTGGGCATCCACCGGGGTACGGCCGATTTATTACATCACCAATCACCTTGGTCTCGCGGGTGAACTGGGCATCGATTATTCCGACAACAGCGGATCAGGCCAGGGCGGCTTCTTGACCAAAGGCACGGTCGCGCTGCAATACGCCAACGACCGCGGCTATTTTAGCCGTCCAGTCGCACGCTTGTTCATGACCGGCGCGACCTGGAGTGATGACTTCAAAGGGTCGGTTGGCAGTGCGCCAGGCAACGCCAGCTTCAGCCAACGCACCAGCGGCTTGACCTTCGGCGCGCAGTTTGAGTGGTGGTGGTAGAGCGAAAAGCCTACGAACCTTGTGGCATCAGGGCCGGCCGCTGCCCGCGTGAACGCGCGGGCAGCGGCGGTGCTGGCGCAAACATACCAACGAGAATTGCCGTCGGCTGCGGCACGGTCTTTTCCATGCTGAGCGCGCGTTCGCGGTAATCCTGCTCACTGAATATCGTCGGAACGCAGACAAGACGGCCAAACGCCTGTGGCTCCCCGCGTTCATCCAGATCGCCTTTGGTGCGCCACAGCGCATCGTAGCGATGCTGCACCAAAGCCCAGTCTTTCGTAAAAGCCACCATATGCGTCTCGCGGCCATTGGGCGAGCGCACAAATTCTGGTTCAACCCCATGTTGCCCCATCATTCTGTGCTGCATTTGGCGATAAAACCGAACAGCATCGGACTCGGACGTATGCTGTGAGATGACGTGGCGCGCCGCGTCGCGACTCTGGGCATTCATGTCACGTGCGGAAGGCAGCCAGATGACTTCGACAACTTTTTTATCGTCAGGAAAGCTGATGGTCATGGTTCGCCCCTAAACTTGTTAGTCGCGTGCACCCTATCGGCTGCGCGGAACAGGCGTCAATCTATGGTTTAGTTTCATCACAGCAACCTATTGTTAACGCCGCTCACTTTTGGCTTTTCGTGCCCTGTGCACCCATGTGCCATGCACCAACCACAGCAGGCGTGCCAAGCTGCAGCTTGGCAAAGACCGGGAATTGATTTAGCCTGATTTTTCAAAGGAAATCGTGTCATGTCTTTGTATGCCGTATCTGTGCTGGTGCTTACGCTTCTGCTCGGCAACTTCATGCCCGCGGCAGTGCACGCAGCTGCGCCTGCGCATGGCGCATCATGTAGCGAATTCGCTGCCAATGCCAGCGCCTGCAACACGAATGGTTGTTTTGTCTGCACCAGCGGCAATTGGGTCGATCAGCCCCTTTATCTTGGTGCCGCGAGCATCACCTGTGATGCCAGTCATGAAGGGCTTCATCGCTACGATAGCGCCACACATCTACCAGAGGTTTGCAACGGCAGCGCCTGGAAAACAATCGCAGTGACCCAACCGACAAGCAGCCCTAACGCTCCAGCAGGGAGTGGCTATTTCGTCATGACACACACCGCCTGGAACGGCAATCTTGGTGGTCTAAGCGGCGCCGATGCTTTATGTCTTACGGAACTTGGCACCACTTATACCAGCTGGCGCGGCTATAGCGACGCGAATGCCAACGGGCAAATCACGGGCAGCAAGGTGCATGCTTTTCTCTGTGATTCAGTCACTTGTAACAGCCTCTTGCCTTCGACCAGCTATTATCTCGCTTATGCCAACGACAGTCGGGTAGGCGGCGCTTCCTTTACCACAAACGGCAGCGGGCTTGGCCCAGGCAACGCCATTCCTTGGTCAGCCGCTAATTATTTCAGCGGCACTCACGCCCATTGGTCGGGTCGCGACAGCGATCCGGGCACGGGCGTTACGCCAAATTTATGGACTAATCGGGTTCTCGGGAACAGTTACACGACTTGTGATGACTGGTCGAACAGCAGCAGTGGCCAGACCGGCACCATCGGAGCAAGCGCAAATACCGATCAGCGACGCTGGGATGCAGACTATGCCACCTGCGACAACAGCAGGCGACTAATCTGCTACGTCAATCCCATTTGCAGCGCCGTCGATAGCTTCTCTTTCACCGACCTAACCAATCAGACGCCAAATACATTAGTCACATCAAATATTGTCCAAATCACCGGCGGGTCATGTGGTGGCGTTAGTGTCAGTGCTTCAGCCGGCGGCTTATTCCGAATTTGCGCCGATGCGGCCTGTAGCCAGGCGACCAGCTGGTATAGTAGTGGTCAAAGCGCGACTGCGGCGCGCGGCAGCTATATCCAGCTCGAGCAGACGAGTAGCAGCACGGCCAATACGACGGCGACGGTCACGCTGACAATTGAGTCGCAAACGACCGACTGGCACGTCACGACTGAAGATTATAAACTCATCTTTGTGACCAGCACCACGAGCAACGGCAACCTCAAGGGTGCCGCCGCCGATGGCATCGCTGGCGCGAACAGCACCTGTAATACACGCGCCAGTAGCGGCAGCCTGCCCGGCACTTACAAAGCTTGGCTGGCAACAACAGCAGGCAATGATCCGGCAACGCTCCATAGCCACGCCTCCACACCCTATCGTTTGCCGGTTAATCTTACCAAAGTTGCCAACAACTGGACTGGGCTGGTGAGCGGCACCCTGTTGAACGCTATCAACCGCAGCGAGTCAGGCACCAGCGTATCGAACACCAACAATGTCTGGTCAAATGCCGACTCGAGCGGCACACGGGTTGGCAGCACCAACTGTACGAACTGGACATCAACCAGCAGCGGCGTCAGTGGAGCCGTTGGCAGCTCCAACGCCACCAACACCAGCTGGGCCAACAACAGCACGGCAACATGCAACACCAACAAGCGACTTTATTGCGTGCAGCAATGAGAGGTTCTGTCATGAAACCAGCAACCGCCTTCCTTTTGGCTTTCCTTGTCATGTCCACGAGCGCGCAGGCTGCCGCCCCTGCGCATGGCGCATCCTGCAGCGAATTTACGGCTGGTGCGAATGCCTGCAATGCCAATGGTTGTTTTATCTGTAGCAGTGGTAGCTGGGTTGACCAGCCGCTCTATATCGGCACGTCAAGCGCCACCTGTGACGCCAGTCATGAAGGGCTACACCGCTATAATAGTACCAGCAAAACCACGGAGGTTTGCAACGGCAGCGCTTGGAGCGCGCTGCAACAGGCAGGCACCACCTCAGGCATCACGGCAGCTTCTGGCACTGGTTACTTCGTCTTGACCCATACTGCCTGGAACGGCAATTTGGGCAACATCTCTGGCGCTGATGCCAAATGTCTGACTGAGCTTAGCACGACCTATACCAGCTGGCGTGGCTACAGCACCGCGAACAGTAACGGCCAGCTTACGTCAGGCAAAGTTCATGCCTATATTTGCAACGAGTTTACTTGCAATAACTTGATGCCGCTGACGACCTACTATTTTGCCTATGCCAATAGCGGCACACCTGGCGGCGCCTCATTCACAACCGATAACACCGGTCTTGGCCCTGGTGACAGCAATGCCTGGTCAGCCGCCAATTATTTCAGCGGCACTTACAATTATTGGGCTGGTAGGGACTCGGACCCCGGAACCGGCGTCACCCCGAGTTTATGGACTAGCAGACCTCTGGGCAGTACATACACTAACTGCACCGGCTGGTCCGACAGCACCGTTGGCCAAACCGCAGTATCCGGCAACAGTGCCAACACCAACCAAAATCGCTGGGACGACAACTATCAGACTTGCAATACAACCCAGCGCCTTATCTGCTTTGTCAATCCATAGCACTCCGCACCTTGATGTGAGAAACATTTATGAGCAAACTCATCATTCTCGTGCACGGCATGGGACGGGGGCCGCTCTCGCTGGCGCTGCTCGCCTGGCGACTGAAACGCGCCGGATACCGAACACATCTTTTTTACTACCTGGCAACCTTTGAAAAATTCGATGTCTGTGCCGAACGTCTCGCGCGGTTTATCACGCACCGCACCGCTGGCCAAGACTATGCCTTCATTGGCCACTCACTCGGCACGGTCTTATTACGCGCTGCCTTGCCGCAACTGCCACGACTGCCAAAGGCAAGCTTCCTCATCGCGCCGCCAACCCTTGCTTGTCAATTTGCCCTGCGTCTAAAAAATTTCTGGCTCTATCGCTGGCTGACGCAGGAGATGGGGCAGCGCCTGGCCGACCCCAATTTTATGGCGTCACTACCCGTTCCCCCGAATAGTCATATCTTCGCGGGCGATGCCGGGCCGCGCTGGTCCTGGTGGCCCTGCGGCAACGCGCCGAATGACGGCATCCTGACCATCGCTGAAACACGCTTGCCGGATGTGCCGCATACGGTGCTTCCGGCGGTGCATAGTTTCATTATGAATCGCCCGGAGATTGCTGCGGCCATTCTGGCGCGTTTAGACAAAGCAACCACTGTCTAGAGTGCTTGTTGCTTCGGCGTCTGCGGCTTCTGCACAGGCAAATTGCGGATACGCAAACGCAATATGCGGCTATGGTCAACCTCCAGCACATCAAAGATAATGCCGGAGGCCTCATGGGTGAAACTCTCGCCGACGCGTGGCAAGCGTCCGGCGAGAAGGAACACCAGTCCGGCCACCGTATCAATTTCATCGCGTTCATCGTCGCTTAAAATCGACCCGACGCGTTCCTCGAAGGCTTCGATAGGCAATCGCGCTTCAAGCAACAGCGTGCCATCGGCGCGCGCGACGATTTGCGGCGCGGCGATCTTATCGTGCTCATCGTCAATCTCGCCGACGATTTCTTCAATCAAATCTTCGATGGTGACGATCCCGTCGATACCGCCAAATTCATCGACCACCATTGCCATATAATGCCGCGCCGTCCGCATTTGCTGCAGCAGCCGCGTCGCCGGTGTGCTCGGCGGCACGAAGAGCACCTGTCTTAGCAAGTCTTTAATCGCGCAGTCAGAACCACGCGCCAGACAGCTCAGCACATCTTTCATATGCACCATGCCGAGCACGTCATCGAGCGTCTCCCGATAGACCGGAATGCGGCTGTGCTGCGTCGTCGCCATGAGCTGCACCAGCTCCTGCAGCGTGGCATCGATGGCGATGGCCTGAATATCCGCCCGCGGCTTCATACAGTCCGCCACCGTACATTCGCGCAACTGCAAAACATTGGTCAGCAGCTGACGTTCTCCGGCGGGCAACGCCGCGGTTGGCCCCTGCTCTTCAATGAGCGCTTCAACCGCATCGCGCAGATCGTCGGCATCCGGCCGACCGGCCAGGCTCTGACGCAAGCGCGCCCAGAGGGCGCGCCAACTTGGAGGCTCTTCGGCCTCACTCTCCGTGCGTTGTACGGCAGCGGCTTCGGGCGGTGTGGTCTGGTTCATGCAGCGCGGGGGTTGCGGCGCGGACGGCGACGCGCGGTCTCCCGCGCGGGCATCTGATAAGGGTCTGCTATGGCCATAATAGCGAGAACATCACGCTCCAGTTGTTCCATCAACGCGGCCTGCCGCGTTGTTTGATGATCATGACCTAGAATATGCAAAACTCCATGAATCACAAGATGGATTATATGGTTGGTGAGTTTTTTACCATCCCGTACCGCTTCAGCCGCAATGTATTGATATGCAAGGCTGATATCGCCGAGATGATGCGCTGCGCGCTGCGGAGGCAGTTGCTTAAGCGCGCGTTTACTGTAAAGCGGGAAGGATAAGACGTTAGTTGGCCGCGCCAAGCCTCGAAATTGATGGTTAAGTTCACGCTGGTGCGCATCGTCAGTCAAGGCCACGCTAATCGCATAACGCCCAGGCGGCAGCACGGTCTGCACCGCCATTAGGGCGGGCAGCAAAATGTCGAGCGCGGCGGCGACCTTCTGCCGCTGTCGCCAAGGTCCGGCAAGACGCACGAAATCAAGGGTAAGGCGAGCATGTACCATGGCTAGACTATAGCCGCTGCTTCGCGGTGTGTCTTGCGCGGCGTTTGCGCCTTCGGCTGCACAGGAAAACTCCCCTGCGACATGGGAGTAGATACCATGTCCGATATCCCCTCGCGCAGATGGTTGGTGGCGCGGTTTATCGCGACATGAACTTTTGTATGCAGATGATGCGGAATGAAAACCAGATTACGCAACTCTTTGCTGACGCTGAGCGATATTGGAACAAGGTGGTGCAGCGCATAGGTCAATAATTCCTGCTCTACACGGTTATGACTCGACTCATGCAAAGATCGGCGCGCATATTGCTGATACCAGCGACATCCCTTCTGCACGTTCTTATAAAATTGCCGCTGGAGATAGGCGCGAAGGCCGCCGGCGCGAAACCTCCGCTGATACTCGCTCCATACCACCGACGCTTCTTCAATCGAACGACGTGTCAGCGTGATCGGCTGCATCGGCAAAGCTTTAAGAATATCGGCAGCTGGCACATGCGCGAAGGTCAGCGCACGTCCGGAGACATGATTGAGCCCGCCTGAATAGAAGGCTTTTTCCACTAACCCAGCTGCTTCACGCCCCACCAGAATATGGACTTGCGCGGCAAGATCGGTACCATATCCGGATCCGTCAAAGCTCATGACGCACTGATCCTGGATTAAGCAAGGCCAGCCGCAGCTTCTGGTTAGTTTCGCGGCGTTGCGCGCGCGTCGTC